>JALOOK010000530.1 GCA_025454445.1 Oscillatoria sp. Prado101
TTTCTTTGAAAAGCACACTTTTTAACATTTTTTTAAGTTGCTGGATATAAAATCGGGTCGCGGCGCACACGCCTCAGATGTACAGGCGTTGGGAACAGGGAGTTTGAAGACTCACTTCTAACCTGGCACAATTTTACCGCGAATCAGCGAATTCTTAATTTTATGTAACATTTTCCCTAGCGGTCTGCGTCTAGGAAAGGGCGCGGTTGAGCCAGCGCTTTTTCCAGTGGGAGGTGGGTTCCAGGGAGGACGCCTGCTGCTCATCTTTGCGCCGGCGCACAATTGCCTCCGCTGAGTCGCGCAATTGAGGATCGCGGTAGGGTATGGCGGCGCGAGTCTGCAAGTGCTCTAACTCTTGCGGCGAGAGTGCCGGCAAGCCGGCGGCGGTGAAACTGGCCACTGTACCGGGCGACCGGCGGCCCACAGGCGGGCTGGAGCCCACACACAAGCCGGTGTCCATCAAGGCGGTGCGGACAGCTGCAGAGCAGGAATAGGTGGCCAAGACGCCATCTGCTTTCAGGCATTTGCCGGTTAGCCCCAGAAATTCCACTGTCCACAGTTGTGGGCAAGTTGGCGGGGAAAAGGGGTCTAGAAAAATGGCGTCTGCCTGAAAACCCGACTGGCACACCTCCTGAAGAGTTTCTCGGGCCTCGCCAAAAAGCAACTGGGCGACGAGCCGGTCTGTGTTAATTTTCCCTGATTGTGCCAGTTGGGTCAATAGCTGGGAGATGGGTGCCGGTGAGCTGTCTAGCAGGTGGTGGGCAATTGCCGCTGCGGGCACGGTTGGGTCTAATTCCAGTCCCACCCATTCAACGCGGCAGTGTGGATTAACTTCCCAAATTGTTGCCAGGGCTGCTGCGGTATTATACCCCAATCCATAACAAATGTCAAGGATTTGCAAAGCTGGCTGCATAGCTTTCACTGCCAAGCCGGTGGGTTGGACAAATTTGAGTTCAGCTTCCTGTCGCGCTCCGTGCACGGAGTGAAAGGTTTCGCCAAATTCAGCTGAGAAAAAGGTGAATGAGCCGTCTGCGGTTTTTTCGGGGGTGAAGGTGCCGGTGGGAGGCATGGCTGTCAGTGATGCCGGTGCGTTCGCTTCTTCTATTATGCTACAGCAATGCTGGGGTGCCGGTGAGGATAGCTGCTATTTTTATTGATTTTTAGGTAGTCCTGCAACAGTAATGACGGCCCCCTTTATTCCGGGTAAACTATAAATTTAACATAGCGAAGCTTTTTTCAGGTGGGTGGCTTGATTTTGCTTGCTATGCAAGGGTTACAGCTTTGGTAAATTTCAGCTCCAGCTGGCGGATGATGCAAAACGAGTTTACCGGAAATACAGTGAGTCGTCCTTACCTGTGCAGGACTGCCGATTTTTATAACGCTTTTGCTGGTATGCTTATAAAAACTCATAAAGTCAGGGAACTGCGCGGAAGGTTGGCAGTCAGGGCTGACACTGCGCTGCTGCGATTGGGGTAACAGTCTATCAGGAGCGGACATTATGGAAAACAAACCAGAACAGAAGGTGGAGCGAACCGGCAAATCCCAATGGCCAGCATGGTTTCCCTATCCCAGCTCGTGGCTCTTGGACATGCGCTTTAATTCTGTGGATGGCGATAGTTCTGAGAATTGCCGGCTTTTGGGGGTTCTTTGCCGGCTTATTTGTGTCGGCACTGGCAGACGATCCGGTTCCATTGCTCAAGTTTCTGGGAATCGCTATGCTGCTGTCCGCAGTGGTCTTTTCCTACATTCACCACTTCCTATTTGGCAATTACCCCCCGGAATGGCCGGCAGGGTTGCCCAGCCCCAGAAGCTTGTGGGAAGGCTTCTACGCCCCAACTGTAATGCTGCTCTCCTCTCTGGCCATTATCATAATTTTTGTGCCGTTTTTACCGCTCGATAGCTGTTACTATCAAAACCCAAGGCAGCTAGATTTATGCCTGCAAATGCGGCAGACGGAGTTCGCTAATTATGAATTTTATATCTCCAACCTAGCCCCAGCGATTTGGTGGCTGTGCGCCGCGTATCTTTACCAAGTAGAATTCTTGGTGCGCCAACATTTGACCCGCAAATCGAAACCGGCACTGCACCGGCAGGCAAGCAAGAAGCCGGTGGACACTACAGATGCAGAACTTGACCGGCTGCGGGGAGAAATGGGGCTAACCCGGGTTAAAAAAGGAAAGGCCAATCCGCCGCAGACAGTCAAACCGACTCCCAGCTATTCGCAAAAGCTGCCAAAGCTATCTAAAATCGCAGTGATATCACTGCTAGTTATTTTAGGCGCTGCGGGGAGCTGGGGAGTGGCAAAATGGCCAGAATCCAGCAAGCTAGTACCGGCAGCCTCCCGACCGACAGTTGGCACAGCTTCCCCACATTCTTCCCCACAGCCTGACGCCTTCCGAGAAGCGGTTAATAAAGCGACAATTGCCGCTCAGCTGACTCAATCCGCCAAAACAAAGTTAGACTGGAATTTGGTTGCCGGTCAGTGGCGGGAAGCCATAGCACTGATGGAAGCGGTACCGGCATCGAGTGCCAATTATGCCCTCGCTCAGAAAAAAGCCGGCGAATACCAGAGCAATTTAGAATACGCCCAGAAAGCAGCAGCGACTCGCCCCGAGTAGGGTGCGTTCCGCAAGAGAAACGCACCCACACAGTGCCGGCAAGGATGGGAATCACCACGGAATACAGCCGTCTTCGTCCACATCGTCATCGTCATCGGATTTGGGCTTGTTTATCGGCCCCCGATCTCCCGGTTGGAGGAGATAGTCCAAATCTTCGTCAGTATCGGGCGAGAATCTTTCATCTTGCTCCAGAGGCATTAATTTCCAGTTGGGAAAGGGCTTCAATCCAAAGCTACGCATCACGAAAGCGACCGCATCGTAAGTCGTGCTGAACGATTGACCCCCCACAATTTGGTCTGAGGTATATGCTAAAATTTCCGAGCCTGTGAATGATTCTGAAATGCGCCCGATAATTTTTTTGAAGATGGTCCTTGGTGTCTTTTGTGGCACCCTAACGAAGAACTGCTGATTGCCAGTTCTGTCCCAATTTTCGGCTTCAATTAACTCACTGTCCGGTGGCACATCGTTTAAATCTATTTTGACGCGCTGCTCTGGCTCTGCCGGTGCGGGCGGGAGGGGTTCGGCTGGAGCTAACTCAGCCATGTGCTTGTCCAGCGCGATCATGTGTTCGCACTTTTCGTTGAAGTCACCGCACCAGTTGCTATACTCATCGCAGCTACAGCAGCAGCCGTTAGTGGTGTGTTCCTCGCCGGTGGCCAAATCTGTGAGGATGGCCCCGTCATGCAGGACGTTAAAATGGAAGCCGGAGAATTTCCGTCGGGCGATGAACTGGGCGCAGCGGTGG
>JALOOK010000103.1 GCA_025454445.1 Oscillatoria sp. Prado101
CCGGCAGGGGGAAGTTCCGGAAAGCCAAGCCTAATCCGAAGCTCCAAAGCGCCGGATTTTGCAGCACTGTCAGAGCCAGCTGCAGCGCGATTAGCGGTGCCGGTGCCAAAGCGAGCCGCCAGCGCCACTGCCAACCCATAGGCTCCCAGCAGAGTTCCCAGCATGTCGTAGAACAGCGCCCAGGCGAAATATTTCTCTCCCACCAGGGCGAGTGTGACGGGATAGCCCAGGTATAGCAGCAGTCAGATTGGTTAGGGCATTAATGGTATGGCCCCGGGCGCATGGCCCCGGGCCCCGGGCGCATAGGAAAGACTCACAGGTTTTGCGATCTGGCGATCTGGCGATCTGGCGATCATGCCCATGTCCATGTCCGCGCCCTAAGTGCCAACTGCTATAAGATAAAGGTTGAGCAGTTGAGTTCCCATGCGCGGTTGACTGAACGGTCGGCAATGGTTTACCATTTGAGATTAACCGGCTTCCCCCGCGTGCTGCCGGTGGGCGATGGAAAGCGCAGAGCGGGAGCATTTACTGATCAAAAAAATATGCCCGGGCTGCGCTCAACTGAGTCTAGATCGGGAGTGCCGGTGCCGTTTGTCGGGACTCGACGGGAGTGACTGTGAAGTTGTTCTCCAGCAAGGATCGCCGTATGGCACCGAACTGTGTTGATCAATCTGTCTGCAGATACAATCTGTAATATTGTGTGTTGGATGACGTGCAGGAGTCGCTCCCGTGAATAAGGTTGATTCGTCTGAAAAACTCTCGCCAATCCCCGCACCCGCTGTAGACGACATTCCTGTCGCTTTACGGGACACTCCTCAGTCAAGCTCCCAGCTGCTGGGGTCGAAACAGCTGTTGCTGCTTGCGGGATTGGGTTTGGTGGCGCTGACGCTGTTTGCCGGTTTGGGGTTTGCAATGCTTGAAACGCGCTCTGTGGCGTCTCGCCCAGTGGAAGATGTCCCCCCCGCCACCGCCGAGCCGGCTGAGTCGCAGACGGCTGCAGCCACCCCCAGTCAGGCAAACACACTCTTGGGACACTTTGAGTATGAGGAAGCGCCCGCCTCGGAACTGGCACCCGTCTCGGCGGATGGCAGCATTAAGATGCGCAAAGCCGCCGCTGAAGCCTTTCAAGCTATGCAAGCTGCGGCGGCTGCAGATGGCGTCAGCTTGGTGCCGCTTTCCGCATTTCGCAGCGTCAATGACCAGCAGCACTTGTTTTTTGATGTTAAGGCGGAACGGGGGCAAACTGCTACTAAGCGGGCGGAAGTCAGCGCCCCTCCGGGCTATAGCGAACACCACACCGGCTATGCGGTGGATATCGGGGATGCGAATGTGCCGGCGGCTAATGTCAGTCCGGATTTTGAACATACCGCTGCTTTTAAGTGGCTGGAAGCTAATGCGGCGCGGTACAGTTTTGAGATTTCTTTCCCGAAAGGTAATGCCCAAGGCGTCAGTTACGAGTCCTGGCACTGGCGCTTTATCGGCGACATCAACAGCTTAGAAACTTTTTATAAGGCTCGCGGGAAGAAATAGTTTTTACCTCGCTCCCAGGTCCTGCCTGGGAGTGAAAAAGGTGGTCTGCTGGCTTTCTTAAGTATAGCTTTTTTGGTGAACCGCTCAGCCAGCCAAGAGCGCCAAGGGAAGAGAGAGGAGAGGGCTATCACAAATTATTTGGAACTGCTGCGTTCAGGAATTAAGAAAGGAAAGTTAAGAGATAATGAGTAAAACTGCGATAAATCTGATTGCGATTACAATTTTTGCGCTGACGGCTTCTAGCCTGCTCGGACCTCTGTTTAATCTGCCACCGGCTGTGCCGGCTGTCGCCACTTTTGTGATTTTGGGTCTGGCAACTCTGGATAACCTCAGCTCGGCGGGCGCAGGGACTATCCTGATGGACTGGCTTGAGGGGGCTTCTCCGGAGCGCCGCGAGCGGGTTCTCCGCCACGAAGCGGGCCACTTTTTGGTGGCGCATTTGCTAGGCATTCGCGTCACCGGCTACGCTCTCAACGCCTGGGAAGCTTTCCGCCAGGGGCAATCGGCTCAGGGGGGCGTCCGCTTTGAAGATGAGGAATTAGCCGGACAGCTACAGAGTGGCGTGCTGTCCTCCCAAATGCTAGACCGCTACTGCACTGTGTGGATGGCGGGAATTGCGGCTGAAAACTTCGTGTATGGCCGGGCGGGGGGCGGGGCGGAAGACCGGCAGAAACTCAGAGCGGTGCTGGCGCAGCTGCGGCGTCCTGAGGGGGCTGCGCTGAAGGAGCGCTGGGCTTGTCTGCAAGCGCGGACGCTAATCGAATCCCACCAGCCGGCTTACGAGGCTCTGGTGGCGGGGATGGCGCAGCGGCTGCCGGTGGCTGAGTGCTGTCAGGTGATTGAGCGCCACCGGCGGGAATCTGCAGCAAACTCTGTTTGATACCCAACCCCAGACAGCCTTTTTCTTACCCTCCCTCTGCGGCTGAAGCGCCTGAAGGGGTTTATCTAGCCTTTCTCATATTAGTGAGGTACGGAGAGGTACTGAGAAACCCGGTTTCTTTAAGAAACCGGGTTTCTGAAGCGCAGTTCATCCAACTGAGAAACGCTATCAAATCATTACCTCTGCGGAACTCCCTTCTATTGCGGCTGTTCGGATTCATCGTCTTTGTCTTTGTCTTTGTCTTTTTTGTGTTCCGCCAGCAGCTGTTTGACTCGCGCCCGCACTTGGGCGTGTTTGGAGATTCCTTCGTAGGCGTAGCGGTTGTAGCCGCTGCGCTGAATTAGTTTTTGCAGGTAGCTAATCCGCTCGTTTGTGGCGGGGTGAGTTGAGAAGAAGCTCTCGAAGGAGTTTCCCCCTCCTTTTTGCTCTCTGAGCGCTACCATCAAGTTGTGCAAGCCGTCGGCGGCGTAACCGGCGGCTACGAGCATGCGAGTGCCGAGAATGTCCGCCTGACGCTCTTGATCTCGGCTGTAGTCGAGCATGACTAAATCGGTGAGGGGTCCGCCAAAGGGGATGTATTGGGTGAGGTTGGCGAGTAAGGAACCTTCGGTGAGTTGCTGGAAGGCGTGGGAAAGTACGGCATGGGCTAATTCGTGGCTGAGCAAGCCGGCGAGTTCGGCTTCTGAGTCGGTGTGCAGGATTGCTCCCGCATTGACGAATACTTTGCCTCCGGGTAGGGCAAAGGCGTTTAAGTCTTCGTCGAGGACAACATAGAATTCGTACTCAAATTTTCGTCCGCTGAGGAAGGCTAATTTCTCCCCGAGGTCTTTGACATAGCTGGTGACGGCTTGATCTTCGACGAGTTTGAGCTGGCGCTTTGCGGAAGAAGCGACTCGCTCTCCTAAGGCGGTTTCCCCTTGCATGAGCAAGGCGGCGGTTTGCACTGCGGAAAAGGCTCCCAGGGGACTGCCGGTGATAACCAAGCCTAAAATGCCGGTGATGCCACCGGCAATGGCGTTACCTGTTATTTTCTTCCGCAGCTGGGAGCGAAAGTGTTCTAGGTTTTTGTCTGCTAGTTGGGTAAATTCAGCGGCTTGCGGGTGTTCGGAGTTGAGTAGGGCAAATTGCCGAGCGGCTACGGAGGCTTCCAGCCACTGCTCGCTGTTGCCCAGTTGCTCAATTCTGGCTTTGAGCAAATCCGGTTGGTTGGGATACATGGCTGTGGCTCGCTCCAGGACGCTCAAGGCAGTTTCCTCTCCGTTATACTGCTCTACAGCTCGGGCGTACAGCAGCTGTCCGGGAATGAATTCGGGATGGCGCTCGACTAGCATTTTCAGGGGGATGAGGATTCGGGTTGCTAGCCCCATCTCCCAGCCGACTTGGGCTTCCCGCCAGTAGACTTTTCCTGCGGGTGAGAGTTGCTCTGGATCTGTGAGGGGTTCTGGGAGTTTGTCGGTTTCGGCTTGCGGTGACTCTTGGGGAAAGGGGGGTTTGACTTGCCGGTACAGTTTCTCGGCTGCGGCGACATCTCCCGCGAGATAGAGTTTGTCCGCTTCGGCGAGTTTTTGCTGGGCTTCGGAAAGCGCTTCGGTTTCTGGGGCGGGTTGGGTGGCGGCACCGGCAGGAGCGGGCGCTGTGGCTGCCGGTTCTGCTAAAATCTGGGGAGTTGGCTGCAGCACCACTAAGCTGAGGGCGATCAGGTTTTGCCAGATGGGTTTCATAGGGGCTAGGCTCTCTTTTTAGTTCTAGTGTACCGGCGCGGGAAAGAACCCCCCAGGTTCTCTGGCGGAACAGCCGCTGATTTGTCTGCGCCCGCTTCTATTGGCGTTGCACCGGCACCGCCCCCCGGGGAGCCGGCGGGAAGATTTTGTAAAATTTTCGGACAATTTGAGCTATTTTGATTTAAGATAGCAGTTGCAAAGATTATAGGAGATGACAAGCTATGACCGAAGACTATTCCAGCGACTGTTTTGAGGAGCGAATCCTGGAGTTACTCAAGCAGGAGCGAGGTCAGGACTTACTGGATTTGAGTGACAGAATCTTGGCAGAAAACCCCAATTACTATAGCGCCTGGATGGGGCGTTTTTTTGCCCTGTGGATGCTGCAAAGGTTCGATGAGGCAACGGAGGCTCACAAGAAGGCATTTGACTGTATGACGCCTAAGGAGCTGAGAATGTACGGTGAAGTTATGGCTGAGAGAGCCGATGAATTTACTGAGGTTTATGAGGAGAGATTGGATGAGCTGGCTCTGGAACAAGAAAGAATCGGTTTTGGTTCGGAGTCTGAGCGGCGCGAATATTATCAGGAAAGCGAGAGAATGTTGAAAGAGATGAACGAAAGTGCGGAGGATTTTAAGCGGATGTTTCCCCAAGAGAAGGGGCGCTCTAAGAAGAAGAAGAAGCGCGATATCTCCTGATATAGCAGTAGCCACTTAGGTGAGGACATTAATGGCATGGCGCATGGGGCTCATACGCATGGGGCTCATGCGCATAGGGAAGACTCACAGCTTTTGCCATGCATGCGTTCTGGCCATGCATGCGTTCTGGCCCATTTCCTCCAGTTTTGGCATCAAGCGCCAGATTTGGAACCGCAAAGGGGATACTAGACGCCTGCACGGTGCGGCGGGAAATCTGGTGTCCACTCGCAGTTATGGCAATGCGGCGCAAAAGTTGCCGGTCAACCCATTATAGCAGCACCAGTTTAGGACAGGGCCTCTCACTTTTTAGTACGAACAGGGACAGGCCGAACGCAGCCCTACGTCCGCGCCCTAAGTGGTTACTGCGAGACAAGATGCTGAGGGGGGAAATATGTCTTTAGAAGCGGATATTCAAAAGGTTGAGAATCAGCTTGGGGTTCCGGATCTGACGGTTGTGGCGGACCCCAAGCAGGTGGCTGACCAAACCGCTCTGGGGGGCTCTGTGAGCTTTACGGACGCTCTGCGCAGTGCGATTACGAGCTTTCTTGAAAATGGGGACAGCATTGAGAGTCCGGTTGGCTTGGTTCAAAACGATCCGGGAGCATACGATTTACCCGACGACGCCGATATCGCCGCCATCACTGAGTTTCTTCGCGAGCGCCTGAACCAGCCAGGTTCCGAGGTGATCTTGCTCGATCCGGAGTATCGATTTCTTCGTGAGGACGGGGAGACCGTTGAGGAGAACTGGATCTTTCGCCTGGAAATGCCGGATGTCTTCTCGGACTTGATGTGGGGGATTGTCCCTCGCTCGGGAAGCGAGCCGGCTTATACCTACGGTTTCAGCTAGGCACCGGCATCCCCCACGGGGGGGACAGCCCGCCGGCACCCCCCACACACGCGCCGGCAAGCCCGCAAACCCTTACGGCTGTTGGATTTTTCCAATTTGCCGGCAAGTGCTTGACAATCTGCGGGCTGCTGTGCTATACAGCCTGAACAGGCAAAAATAGATAAAAAGTTGGTTGGCAAAACCGGCAGCAATCTTAGAAGCCCCTCAAAAGCAAACACAGCTTTTGAGAGGGACGTGCATAACTGCAATAGTCAGTCAGGCGACTAGGGCTTGACAGCAGCAGATGATTTGCTATGATTACATGTAGTTCATTGCAGTTTTCTAATCGCCTACGTCCCATTACGGAAAGCAGTCGAGTATTTTGGGCTGCACCCCACAACGCTCAGGAAGTTTGCAGATGAAGGAAAAGTCAAAAGCATCCGCACGCGGTCGGGGCAGCGCCTCTTCGACATCGGGGAGACGGGAGGGGATTCAGCTGCAACTGCCACTGTTTGCTACTGTCGAGTTAGCTGAGCAAAACAAAGAGACGACCTCGCCCGTCAAATCGAGTTCATGCTCGAGCGCTACCCCGGAGCCGAAGTCATCCAAGATATCGGCTCAGGACTTAACTTCAGGTGAAAAGGACTGCGTGCCTTACTGGTCAGACTTATGCGCGGCGATAAACTCACAGTTGTGGTTGCCTGCCGTGACAGGCTCTGCCGATTGGGATTCGAGCTGTTTGACTTCATGGTGCAGCAAAATGGTGGGCAGCTCTTGGTTCTCAGCCAACCTGCTTACTGCCGGGAATCCGAGCTCACAGCGGTTCTTCTAGCCATCCTCCATGTCTACCGCCCAGCTCAAGCAAGCTACAGCTGCCGCATGCACGGACGATTGCGATACCGCAAGGAAATCTCGGAAGATCCGAATATTCCCAAGCTCTAGCCAGAGAGCGCTTTTAAGACAGTGGTTTGGCGTGTCCAGGCACACATACAACCAAACTGTTAAGCACCTTCAAGAGCCGGGCACAAAGGCAAATTGGATGACTGTTGCTCCCATGATCATGGGAGCTATGCCCGAATGGGCTTGCGCGAGTCCCCTACCAAATCAAAAAAATCGCTATTAAGGACGCCTGCATTGCGGTCAGGGAGACAAAGCGCGGCTTTGCCAAAGATGGCCAGTTTCGCAAGTGCAAGTTTCGCAGCCGCAGGGACAAACAGCAAACTATCTTTGTCCCTAAAACCGCAATCAGCCAGCGCGGCGTCTATCACACGCTCCTGGGAGAGATGCGCTTCGCAGAGCCGCTCCCGTTAAACTTCAGCGATGGCCGTCTAACGATGGCCTATGGAGAGTATTACCTGATTTGCTCTCAAGAAGTGCGACCGCACCAGTCCGAAAACCAAGGACGGGTGGTTGCCTTAGATCCCGGTGTCCGAACGTTCATGACTTTTTTCTCCGAATCGTCTTGTGGCTGGATTGGCAGTGACGCCAACTTGCAAATACAGAAGCTCTGTTTCAAGCTGCGCTTACGCGCCGCTGCGCTAACGACCGCCTCGTGTCAAAAATGAGCTTTCGCTAAGTCGAGCCAAAAGCGGCGCTTTAGAAAAGCGGCAGACCGCATCCGGTGTAAAGTGCAGCATCTGGTCAAAGAACTCCACCACAAGACGGCCAAGTTCCTCGTTGATAATTTTGACGTAATTCTCCTGCCCAGTTTTGAATCGTCCCAGATGGTGAGCAAGTCCCGGCGCAAAATCTAGTCTAAAACTGTGCGCCAGATGCTGACGCTATCTCACTACGCATTTAAGAAGCACCTGGAGTGGAAAGCTTGGGAGGCGGGGAAAATTCTCCTGTCTGACATCAATGAAGCGCACACCTCCAAGACTGTCTCTTGGACTGGCGAAGTTGTCAAAATCGGCGGTGCAAAAGTCATTAAGTCCAAAATTGACGGTCGGATTATGGACAGGGATCTAAATGGTGATCGCGGGATTTTTCTGCGGGCATTGGTTGATACGCCAAGGCTATCGAGCTAGCCTCCCAGCTTATGTATTTGTTACCAATTGACAGCAATTGATAGCAAAAATGTATCGGAAACCAATATAAAATCTCCCAACTTCCCTAACTCACTAAAAAAAGGAAACGGGACTGCTAATTCATTGGATCCAGCCGCAAATTATAGAAAAGGAGTCAGGGTGGTATGAAAACTCGTTGGAATTGGCAAACTTTGGTAGACGCCGGCTTCCTCAACCGGCTGATTGGCAAGGTAGAGATTGCGAAGGTGATCAAGGTGGCGGTGAATAAAATTATCGGCTGGCGGGAATACAAGGGGCGGTTGCTTGTCTCGATTAAGGGGATGGGTGGTAGGTTTGTCGGGTACTGGCAGTTTGAGGCGACGATTAAGCGCCTGGTGAAGGCGATGCGCGAGATAGCGGACTGGGAAACCTGGAAAGCGGTGCGTTTGGGGATGCGGTTGGGGCTGAAGCGCTACCGGCACAGCGCATGGGCGCGAGTGGCGATTGAGGGGGCGATTGAGCGCAGAGATGGGTACTTTTGCAGGAAGCGGATGTGTCGCCGGTGGGCGGATGGCTTTATTGAAACGATTGAGCGGTGCTCCGACCGCAAATCTTTGGGGGCGGTGAGCCAGGCGTTTAAGGAGCAGCGCCGGCTGTACGAGCGGGAATTCCCGGAAGAGATTGAGCGGGTGCTGGCTGTCAAGAGGGAGCAGTGGGCCGGTCTGCGTCACGCTATCGTTATATAGCAAGCAACTATAGCAGTTTTCATCGAGCGTGAGGTACTGAGAAACCCGGTTTCTTAAAGAAACCTGGTTTCTGGCACGGTTCGACCGGCTCTACACCCTTTCCCCCACCGGCACTCCGCCATCAGTAAATCCAAAAATAAGCTATCGCCAAAGTCACCAAAGTCAGCGGCAAGCCAAACCGCAGATGCTCGCGGAAAGACAGCAGGTATCCCTGTCGCGTCACCGCCTCAGCGACAATCAAATTCGCCACCGAACCCAGCAGCGTCAGATTGCCGGCGAGGGTAGACGCCGCCGCCAGCAGCAGCCACGCTTGCGTGTCGCCGCCGGGGATAAGCGGCTGCAAAACCAGCACCGCCGGCACGTTGGAGATCAAATTCGACAGCACGGCGGTCACCCCCAGCAGCCCTGCGGGCGTGCCGGTGAAGCCGGCGAACCCCCGCAGCAATCCCAGTCGCTCAGTCGCTTCGGTAATCACAAACAAGCCGGCAAACATCACCAGCAGGTTCCAATCCACCGCCGCCAACAGCCGCTGCGCCTTCACCCGCCGGCTCAGCAGCAGCAAACTGGCGGCTACCCAGGCGGATTCCGCCAGGGGTGCGCCGGCTAAAAACGCCACCAGCAGCCCGCCGGTGACAGCAAGGCTTTTCAGCAGCAGGGGTTTGAAGAGCCGGTAGCGCGCCGGCTGGCGGCTGGGGTAAGGCTGGAGCGAGCGCACCTCCGGATACAGCCAGCACAGCCACCCCACCTGCACGCACAAGCTGAATAAGGCTACCGGCGTCAGCGCCCTGGCAAAATCCAGGTAGCCGATACCGGAAAAAGAACCGATGAGCAAGTTTTGCGGATTCCCGCTCACGGTTGCGGCGGAGCCCAGGTTGGTTCCTCCCGCCAAGGCGAGCAGGTAGGGAATCGGGTTGAGGGAGAGGGAGCGCGTCAGGGTGACGGTTAGCGGTGTCAGGAGGATGGCGATCGTGTCGTTGAGAAACAGCGCCGACAGGAAGCCGCTCCCGAAGGTGAGGGCGACGAGCAAGCCGAAGGGGCTTTTGGTGATGCCGGCGATCAATTCTAGGGCGAGCTGAAAGAAACCCGAGCCGGCGAGACTGGCATTGACAATCATCATGGAGAGCAAGAAGATGATGATTCCCGGATCTATGGCTTGCCAAGCTTCTTTGAGGCTCATCGCGCCGGAAGCGATGATCAAGCCGGCTCCCACCAAAGCAATGCCGGCGCGGTTGAGGCGCAGGCTGGGGATGTATCCCAGCCCCAATCCTAGGTAGGTTAGCGCCAGTAAGGTGTATTGCAGGAATTTCATCTCGATTTGAGATTTTTGGGTTATAGCAATAGACAGCCAGTTTAGGACAAGGCATTTCACTGGGTAGTAGGGACAAGGAGCGGAGGGAACGCCTGTCCTACGTCCGTGCCCTAAGTGCATACTGCTATAAAACATAATTTTTGCCAATCAATGAGATAGCGGATATCACTTGAATGAAGTGCGCCGCAGAAACCCGGTTTCTTAAAGAAACCGGGTTTTTCAGTCCCCTATAACCCCCACACTGGCAAGTAGCCTTTGGCATCTGCGAGCGCCTTCTCAAAGTTAGCTAAAACATCGTTCTCTCTGAGAACAATTTTCTCCTGTTCCAGCAAAGCTCTGCCATCTCGGAAAATATCATCTCGATGGATATGGTATAATTTAGGCAGTGTTTCGGGATTGGGCAAAAAGGTTTGGCCAGTGGGGTGGGGCGTCTGGAAGGAAAAGCTAAATTCTGGGAACTGCTCGGTTTTAATTTCTAAGTAGTAGAGCGAATAGTAATCCTTTTCTTCGCTGTAATC
>JALOOK010000104.1 GCA_025454445.1 Oscillatoria sp. Prado101
GCCGGCGCAAAACCGGGGGACTTAATCGGGCCGGTGGCATTTGAGGGGCGCTATTGCCTGTTTCGCATAGAGCAGTGGCAGCCGGCCTCCCTAGAAGGCCAACTGAAACGGGAAATCGAAGACCGAATGTTCGAGTTGTGGGTGCAGGAGCAGCTGAAAAACAAGAACATCCAGCTGCACCTAGAGTGACACTCCTACCCCTGAGCGCTCATTTATAAACAAAAAGTCAAAGCAGAAGAAACCGGGGTTCTTGTGGTGGACAAGCCGGAAAAATCAGCTTTCCTGCAGCAAGATTCCCCGTTTCTGGCCCCCACTCGTCGCTCAACAGTTACTTTATAAACACGCTCTAAAAGCTGGGGGATTCCCTATCCTCCAACCCAAATAAGCTATGGCGCCGAGACGCTGTGCACGCTTACATCTATATCCCCTCGTTCCCAGGCACCCTTACGGGAAGCCTGCGGCTACAGCCTGGGAACGCCGTCGGGGAGGCTCTGCCTCCAAAGGGCTCCCAAGCAGCATTATTAGCCTAACAGCTTATCCTCTTTCAAAGATTTCCGGGCGCTTGCCGCAGGGGCGGGTATCTGCGGCAAGACTAGCTGCAGGCCCTGCCGCAACGCTTATACGCCTGCCCTCTCCGAACCTGCTGCCTGACAATCCGTCACTATCCCCAGGCTTTCAACCGGCTCTGTGCGGACACTGACTTTCCCCCAGTCCTGGGCAAATTTAACTATCTTGTACTGAAGTGCGCACATTTTACCCAACCGGCACCGGCTTCCCCTGCAATTCATCCCACCCCGTTGAAAGTGCCGGCGCAACCCGATGAAACTGGCAGAACAACTGGCTAAACAATGGCAGTCGCGACTGGCGAGCGACTGTCCCAACCAAAGCCCAGACACAGGCGAAAGCATTATCTGCTGGCTGCAGGGCGAGAATCCCGACCGCTTTGACACACTCGTTGCCGCCGGACTCGGCATAGCCGAGCGAGCGATGGACTTCCGCTTCCGGATTGGGCGGCACCGCTATCTGGGCGTCCCCCCCGAACAGGCGTACTGGCATTTAATCGAGCGCCTGGGCTCACTGGTGCTGCTGCGCCAGAAAGTCCGCACCTGGGTCGCCCTCAGCCGGGACCGGCAGCGGAGTGTGGTGGATGTGGTGCGAGAAGTCATCCAGGAAATGCTGCAAGCTGACCGCTACCTGCAGCGGGCAAATCGCCCCGATTGCCCGCTGCACCGCAGATCCCCGCCTGCGCAACGCCCTGCTGCTCGCCGCCACCGAAGAATACTGCCTGCGACCGGTGTGCAACAAGCCCCTGCTCGTGTACCGCTTTGTCAACTACCTGCGCCGCACACAGCGCGGCGGACTCACCCAAGTGCCGACACTTCGCTCGGCTCCGCCTCGTCTGCGAAGAAATAGCCCCCCCTGACACAGAGGAACCCGTCAACCTCCTCGATGCCAGGGCGATAGCCCACTATCAAGACACCCAAGCTTGGGAAGAGCAGCTGCTGCTTCGCGCCGCCGTGCGGCGGGAATTTGAAACCTACCGGGCTAAAAACCAAGGCCCAGAAGCCATTGACTGGCTGGGGCTCTATCTCCAAGGTCGCTCCCAGGATCGGATTGCCCTGGAGCTGAGTGTGCCGGTCAAGCAAATCTACCGGCTGCGAGAAAAAGTCAGCTACCACGCCATTCGGGTTTTTGCCTTCAAAATACAGCCCGAGTTAGTGGCTAGCTGGCGGCAGACTTCCCTCACCGAACACAGCCTCGGTCTGGCACCGGCCCAATGGCAGCAATACTGGGACAGCCTGACGCCGGTGCAGCGCCAGCTTTTGCAGCTGCTCAAAGCCCGCCAGCCGGTTGAGGCGATCAGCAAAACCCTGAAGCTCAAACCCGCTCAGGTAGCCTCCGAGTGGAGCAAGCTCTACTTAGCCGCACAGACCCTGCGCAACCAGCCCTGACTGCTACCCCTTCTGGGGATATCACAAAATTAAAAATTTGTCAATGGTTATCAGAAAAAATTCTGGCCATGCCTGGGGGAAATTAAGCTGTTAGGCTAATAATGCTGCTTGTCCCTTGAAAGGAGGCAGCAGCCCCCCAAAGGGGCGTTCCCCGGTTGTAGGGGAGGTGCCCCCGTGCCCGCCCCGCCCCGGTACCGGTGCCAGTGGATGCAGGGGCGGGGCACAGCATCGGGGCGCAACAGCTTAAACCAAAGCGGGGACAGGTTGCGGCCACCGGCCCACGGCCTTGCTGATCGTAGCCAGTTCCCGCATCAGCTGGTCAAACTGGTCAGGCTTCAGGGATTGCGGGCCATCAGAAAGCGCCTTCGACGGATTGGGGTGAACCTCGATCATCAGCGAGTCCGCACCGGCAGCGATAGCCGCCATAGCCATTGCCGGCACATACTCAGCCCAGCCCGTACCGTGACTGGGGTCAATCATCACCGGCAGGTGAGTCAAGCGGCGCAGCACCGGCACCGCCGCCAAATCCAGAGTATTGCGCGTGTATTCCCGGTCAAAAGTGCGAATGCCCCGCTCGCAGAGAATCACATTCGGGTTCCCCGCCGCCAAAATATACTCAGCCGCCATCAGCCAATCTTCAATCGTCGCCGACATGCCCCGCTTCAGCAGCACCGGCTTATTTTGCGCACCCACTTTCTTTAGCAGGGAGAAATTCTGCATATTGCGGGCACCGATCTGGATCGCATCCGCCACTTCCGACAGGACTTCCAAGTCAGCGGCATCCATAATCTCCGTAATCACCCCCAACCCCGAAGCTTCTCGCGCCGCCGCCAGCAAATTCAGAGCACTTTCGCCGTGACCTTGAAACGCATAGGGCGAAGTGCGAGGCTTGTAGGCACCGCCTCTGAGGAACTTAGCACCGGCAGCTTTCACCCGTAGCGCCGTCGTGACGATCATCTCCTCATTTTCCACCGAGCAAGGTCCCGCCACCACAACCAGGGGGTGGTGCTGACCAAACACCACCGGCCCATTGGGCGTGGCCACCACCACCTCGCTCGCTTCCCCGTGGCGATACTCCCGACTCGCCCGCTTAAACGGCTGCTCCACCCGCAGCACCGCCTCTATCCAGGGGCTGATTTCCTGTAGCCGCTCTCGGTCGAGGTCAGCCGTGTCCCCCACCAGACCGATGACAACCTTGTGCTTTCCGACAATTTTTTCAGGAGTCAGATTCCAGGTTTCCAGTTCAGAATTTATGCGGTCAATCTCCACCTCTGGAGTTCCGCTTTTCATCACAATTATCATCTCAAATTTCCTGCTTACGTTACTTTTTCGCCCCTCTAGCAGACCGGGCTTTTTCAAAAGTCTGTCTCTCCCCGGACTATTACCGGGTTTATTATAGCCGGCAGGCTTTTCCCAAGCGTACTTCCGGTGAAATAGCCCCTTTTTTACAGCCCGTCCTGGCCGGCTGTCAGAGGGTCGGTTTGGGATTTTAGATCCCCCCCAAAACAGGGAGATTGAAGGGGGGAGGTATTTTGGATTTTCGCGCTTTTCTAAAATCTCAAACCTGAAACCAATCTAAAATCCCTAGGAGGGCTTTCTTGACTGCCAAGCTTCCCGCATCCGCCCCAAGTTGGTGGTGAACTCTTTCCAGCCCAGCTTGCTACCGGGGATCTCTTCATCCCAAGATGCCGAGAGCACCCCGTAGCTCAGCCCTAATACGCCCAGACCGAAAAAGCCCATGCTCACGAGGACAACTGCGACGTTGGGGAGCTTGAACCATTCATTGCTGACGATCATATAGCTGGCAATAAAGGTGCCGATACCCAAAGCCGTGGGTACGCCACATAGCAGAGCCATCCTTTGGATCATGCGTTTGCTGACCGCATCTGGAATGGCCATTTCTTCTTTTGTCAGCCTCTGGCCTTCTCTCTCACCCCCAACGGCTGCCGGTGCGGCTTCTGGGCGGTTTTTGGGAGATTTTTTGCGATTGGAAGCCGGCTCAAAGGGGAGGCGATCGCGTTGGGGTTCAGGTGACATAGTGGCTTTGTTAACCGCGAATGCCCAGGCGAGAGATCAAGTTGCGATAGCGCTGCTCGTCTTCCTGCAGGATGTAGGAGAGCAGGCGCTTGCGCAGACCAATCATTTTCAGCAATCCCCGTCGGGAGGCGTGGTCTTTCTGGTTCGTTTTCAGGTGTTCGCTGAGCCGGTTGATTCGCTCTGTGAGTACCGCGACTTGCACGTCAGCCGAGCCGGTGTCGGTTTCGTGAATCTGGTACTGAGCCATGATTTCGTGTTTGCGCTGCTGTGTCAGGGCCATTGCTACCGTTACTTTTTTATCGACATGAATTCAGCGATCTCCTATCTTATCACAGTTATGCCGGCTTGTTAGGTAGTGGCGGTCAGGTGTCAGATGCCCCATGCCCGACAACCGCCCCCAGGCCCAGTCTCACCGGCTCAGCCAGGTAATGGCGGCGCGAATCCACTCTTCGGCGTCAGGGTTTTTTGACAAACTGGGGTCAGAGTTCAAAGCGATCAGCGCCCGCATCACCTCGCTGCTGGTGTAACCGAGCGCTAGTAGGGTGATCTCAACGTCTTCGCGCAGCGCCGGCGAACAGGCCTTGGGCACCGCCGCCAGCAGCCCAACTTCGGAGCGCCACTGAGCCAGTTTGGTCTTCAGCTCCAGGGCGATGCGCTCGGCTGTTTTGCTGCCAACCCCCCGCGTTTTTGCCAGCAGGCGGGTGTTGCCGGTGACGATCGCCCCGACTAAATCTTGCAGTCCCAGGGTGTCCAAGAGAGAAATGGCCAGCTGTGCGCCAACGCCGCTGACGGCTATCAGCTGGCGAAACAAGTCCCGCTCAGCTGCTGAGGCAAAGCCATAGAGTACCGGCTGCTCCTCCCGCACTTGCAGGTGGGTGAAAATTTGCACTTCCGAGCCGGCTGGCAGTTGGGGCTCCATGCGGGGCGGGATTTGCAACTCGCAGCCGATCTGGTTGACTTCCAGGATCAGGATGACGCGATTGCCGGTGACTCGGTGAATCCCCGCCACTGTACCTTTGAGATAGCTAATCATTAGCGGTAAGGGGCATCCGTTGAGTGAAATCAGGAACACTCTAATATCTCACATCTGAAATCGCTTTCAACTCCTTTATAAAGAAAAAATCAAGCCAAAAGAAACCCGGTTTACTGTACTGGGTAAGCGGGAAGACTGAGCGAAGAAACCGGGTTTCGCCGAAGTTACCCGGTTCAAAAACCTGGTTCTGGCCACTTTCCGGCTTAACAATTACTTTGAAAATCAGCTTTTTGCTACTGCTGCAGGTCTTTAATATCCTCTATAATTTTGCGGTAAGCTGTAATATCTTTGTGTTGCAAAAACAGTTTTGCGGCTAGCTGTAAATCTGTGAGCGCTTTCTGCTTAGCTCCCAGATCGGAGTAGGTGAAAGCCCGGTTGTAGTAGGCTTTGGCATAGTCAGGCTTGACTCGAATCGCCTGGTTGTAGTCCTCAATCGCTCCCAGCAAATTTCCCAGCCGGCGGCGGCAAAGCCCCCGGTTGTAGTAGGCTTTGGCGTAGTCGGGATTGAGAGCCAGTGCCTGAGTGTAATCCTCAACAGCACCTCGGTCATCTCCGCTGTCGCGGCGGGCATTGCCCCGATTGTTGTAGGCTTCAGCAAAATAGGGATTGAACAGCAGGACTTGGTTGTAATCCTCGATGGCCGCTAGGTTATCTCCCATTTCCCTGAGGGCATTGCCCCGCTTGAAGTAGGCATCAAGGCAGTCGGGGGAAAGCTGTAGTACTTGCGTGTAGTCCTCAATGGCAGCGTGAATATCTCCCAGTTTGCGCAGGATATTCCCCCGCTCGAAGTAGGCTGAGGCAAAGTCAGGATTGAGCCGCAGCTCCTGATTCCAGTCCTCAATCGCTCCGCTGAAGTCCCCTTCCTGAACCTTTTGCAATCCCCGGTAATAGAAAAAGTGATTGTAGAATTTCTCAGCTTTCATCTGGGATCTGAGCGTTTGTGCCGGTCGGTCATGGGTGCATCTCAATTTATCTCCCACCCCTGTGGGGCAGACATCGTTCCCGTACTGGGAGCCGTGCCCAACCTGTAGCGACGTTGCAGCCAACGTCACTGCGCAATCGGTTAGGTGTCGAAGCCATTGGCGAGATGCTCCCTGATTTGTGGCTGTACTTTAATCAATTTTAAGCAGGTGCAAGGGCTTTTCTTGCAGACATCCCCCTCCAATTTCTGCGGCAGGGGGGTTGACCAGCTCCCCTGGCTCAAGCGGGCAGTGTATGGAGGCGGGTAGGAGAAGAGGGCATCCTGCGGAGGCGCGGGACACTTGCAAGAAGGGAAAAGCGGCAGAGATGGAGAGCGCCAGAAAGCGAAAGGGGGAGAGCGCCAGACACAGAAAAAAGCGTCTGTGTTCCCGATCCCTAGGGCGCGTTCTGCATTGCCCGCCGCAGTTGGCTGCGCAAGTCCTCAAAGTGCTAAAGTTGGCAAGAAAACACTATAGCAGTGTTTCAGCACTTCGGAGATTTCTCTGAGGGTGGCATCTGCTCTCTGTTAAAGGACGACTGTACCTCTGAACTGCCGGGGACAGTAATAGCACAAAATTTACTTTTTGTCAACAGATATTCTTGCTGAGCGTCAGGGGGCCGGTGGCTGGCCCACAAGCAGGCTACGCGGCGGCTCTATTGTCCTATCTGTGTCCTATCTGCCGCGCTCTCGTTCTAAATCCCAAATTACTTTCTCCAAATACCAATCAGCTGGCTTGCCCGGGTTTTTCAGCTGGGCTTGAGAGAGCAGTTCGGTAGCCGCGCTCCGATCCCCGCTCAAAAGGCTGAGGAGTTTCCTCATCAGCAGGTGTTCCGGCGGGCTTTTCTGCTTTGACTCGTTTTGGCTTCCAGAATTGTTTTTTGCAGCGGATGCGGCAGAGATTGAGCTGAACCCATCAGTTTGCCCTAATTTTGTTGGGCTTATTTCCTCCTGAAGCGATTGTGGGAGATGATTGACTGCCCGCCGGTAATTGAGCAAATCTTCCTGGCGCAAAAAAAGAGTTGCTGCTCTCTGATAATCCTCTAGGGCTCTCCGTTTATAATCTGCGGATTTTAGCTCATCTGCCAGTTCTGCGCAGGCAATGGCACGGTTGTAATACACCTTAGGATTATTCGGGCACAGCTGCAGCGCTTGCGTGTAATTTACAATAGATCGCTGATAATTATCAAGTTTACGGTAGATATTACCCAGAACAAAATAAGCTTCGGCATTGCCCGGATTGCTCTGCAAGGCGTGGGTCAAATCGGCAATTGCTCCCTGAGTGTCACCTAGTTTGAAGCGAGAGCGCCCTCGGTTATAATAGATTTGGCTATTTTCGGGATTCAGTCGCAAAGCTTTGCAGAATTCCTCTATAGCTCCTTTGTGGTCGCCTTGGCTTGCTTTACTCAATCCCTGGCTAAAAAATTCCTCAAAAGCAGGGCGTTCGCGCACAGGCGGTGGCGGCAGTTGCTGTGGCGGAGGGCCTAGTCTTTGCCGGCTTTTATCTATCTTATTTTGCTCAAAAAAAAGTTGGCTGGCTTTCTGATAATCCTCCAGCGCTCCGTTCCGGTTTCCGTTGGCAGCCAGAACATTTGCTCGCTTCAAATAAGCGCCAATATCATTAGGATTAATACTAATAGCCCGACTAAAATCTTCTATCGCTCCCTGGTGCTCTCCCAGTTGAGAGCGGGCCACACCCCGCTCAATGTAAGCTTCCACTAGGTTGGGGTTGACACGCAACGCCTGAGTGAGCGCTTCTATTGCCCCTCTGAAGTCTCCTTGCTTGGCCTTCCAGACTCCCCGCTTGTAATGTTGCACTCCAGGCGTCAGGCGAGGACAGCCACTGTAACGGGCCAAAAGCAGGATTGCGGTCACCGTGCTAACCGCCAAGGTGATCAAAAGCAAGAGCAGAGTTTTAAAGTATAACATAAAACCTAGCTAATGTCAAACAGCAAGCGCGGCTATTACTAGGAGCGGGCAGACGAATGTCCAAGTCAAATTCGGTGGGCGCGGAAAGTTAACAATCGCTTAACCTTAACAAATACCCACACACAGCTGCAAACAGCGGTTTTATAAGTTTTTCCAATGATTCCCCCAGATTTGCCCCCCGATTCCATGAAATTGTCGCCCAAGCACCGATGGCTCTCTTGGCTGCCCCAGCTGAACCGCCAAGTGTGGATTCTAGCTGCCGGTCGGTTGCTGTCCGCAATCGGCACCGGCTTGACACTGTTTTACGCCCCTCTGTTCTTCACCGGTGGGCTGGGCTTAAGCAAAACCGCTGTTGGCATTGCCTTGGGAACCG
Source organism: Oscillatoria sp. Prado101 (assembly GCA_025454445.1). Classification (GTDB taxonomy): domain Bacteria; phylum Cyanobacteriota; class Cyanobacteriia; order Cyanobacteriales; family Oscillatoriaceae; genus Oscillatoria. Next base: position 8,283 of record JALOOK010000104.1, read on the forward strand.
CCTCCATTGCTGGGGTGTTCGGTCGCGTCCTCAGCGGTATCCTGACTGACTCACCGGCTGCAGGACGCCGCCGCACCCTGCTCCTCTCCAATTTTATTTGTGCCGGTGGCTGTTTCGTCCTAGCCGCCGCCACAAATTTTCCCCTCTTAATTGCCGGCAACTTGCTCCTGGGTCTTGGCGGGGGTTTGTACTGGCCCGCAACAGAAGCCATTATCGCCGATTTGACCACTGGCGAACACCGGCACGAAGGCTACGCCCTAGCGCGGCTGGCAGAAAATCTCGGCTTGCAGCTCGGCGTTGTCCTCGGCGGCGTCCTGATTTCCCTGACCGGCGCTTATCGGGCGCTGTTTCTCATTGATGCCATCTCCTTTCTAGTATTTTGTGCGGTTATCTACTTCGGCATTGCCGAAACTTACTCGCCGGCAGCCCCAGAAACAGCGGAACAAAAAACAAACCAAACCCATTCCCCACTCAAAGGTTGGGCGGCGGCGCTGCGAGATCGCGCCCTCCTCATTTATGTCGCCGCCAACATCATGTTCACCACCTACATCTGCCAAATCCAAACCACAATGCCGCTCTATTTCAGCGATTTTATCTCAATAGGGCAAACCGGCAAAAGATTCTCAACCGAAATCATTAGCGCCTTGTTCACCTGGTACATGGCTTCATCCATCTTATTTCAACTGCCGGTAGCTAAATTCCTCAGGCGCTTCAGCTATCCAGCAGCCCTCACCGGCTCAGCACTGCTGTGGGCGGTGGGATTTTCCCTGATCGCCCTCACCGGCATTTCCCCAACCGCCCATCTAATCCCGGCAATTTTAGGATTAGGAGTCCTAGCAATCGCCACCGTGTCTTACACCCCATTTGCCTCCTCCCTCGTTGTGCAACTCGCGCCAGAATCCCTGCGGGGAATTTATTTATCCATCAACGCCCAGTGCTGGGCGATTGGATATTTTATCGGCCCTCCTTTAGGCGGCTGGGCGCTTGACCAGTCCCCAGACGTCGCCCACAGTTTCTGGCTGCTGCTGTCCCTGAGTGCCGGTGTGGCTGTCTTGATTTTGCAGTATCTCAACCGCCTGTTGGGGGGAAGAAAAGGAACCGCCACAGACGCGATCTAGCGGTTATAAATGATTTCTGAGACCTGTGGGTGCCAAAAAACCCGGTTTCTTTGAGAAACCGGGTTTTTACGCTCTCACAACTCAAAGAGAAATGCGCTTATCGTCCTGTGGCGGTTAAATTCTATCTCCGCCGGTCTTGCAATTTCCGATAAACCGCACGCAAATCTACCTTATGGTGCGCCAAGGCAACCATTGCGTGATAAAATAGGTCAGCCACCTCACCTGCAATGGCGTCAGGATCATCATCCTTGCAAGCCATCACCACTTCAGCGGCTTCTTCACCAATCTTTTTAAGAATCTTATTATCCCCGCCTTCTAACAGCTTGCGAGTGTAAGAACCTTCTGCTGGATTGTCGCGCCGGTGGCAAATTACCTGAAAAACTTGGGAGAGGGTGTCGGAGGGCGGGGCTGCTATTTTACCCTCTATCTGGTGGAAGCAGCTGCGAAGGCCGGTGTGGCAGGCAATATCTCCGATTTGTTCGTCGCTGATTAATAGGGCGTCGCTGTCGCAGTCGTAGCGGATGGAGTGCACTTTCTGAATGTGACCGGAAGTTGCTCCCTTGTGCCACAACTCGCTGCGAGACCTGCTCCAAAACCACGTCTCGCCTGTTTCCAGGGTTTTTTGCAGGGATTCCCGATTCATCCAAGCCATCATCAAGACGGTTCCGTCCAGATAGTCCTGGACAATAGCCGCCACCAGTCCCGGCTCGTTGTCGCGGATTTGCTCGGCGGGGACAGAGCGGGGGGAGAGAGTCGGGTCAGTTGTGGACATCTGAGGATTGCGGAGTGGGGGGTGAGGTGTTTGGGGGTTGGGGTGCGGCGCACCG
>JALOOK010000105.1 GCA_025454445.1 Oscillatoria sp. Prado101
ATGACAGGCGTTGAGTTAGTGGACGGCTCGGCGGTCGAGTTGGAAACCGGCTTGATTTCGATGGGTTCGCGCTATCACAACACCTATCTGAAGGACATCCACTTAGAGGTGAAGGGGGAGAATCTGGTGACAGATAAAATGTGCCGCACGTCTCACCCGAGAATTTTTGCCATTGGGGATTTAAAGGTGGGGTTAAATCAAGTGGCGATTGCGGTAGGCGACGGGGCGCTAGCAGCGACGCAAATCTGGCGGGACATCCGTCGCGAGCGGGGGGCTCGCCGGTGGGAAGAAAATGTGTCTGCTGTGGTGGGATAATAATATCAGGCACACGGCCTGTAGGGGCGGTCCCCGTGGCCGCCCGTGGTTTCTAGTAGGGGCGGGTTCAGTCAAGATGTCTGTACGAAGTGTAGGATATTTGTAAACCCGCCCCTACTTCACGTTTTGTTTATCGCGTTTCTCATCCTTTGTGAGGGACTGAGAGGGACTGAGAAACCCGGTTTCTTAAAGAAACCGGGTTTCAAAGGCTATAGTTCATCCAACTGAGAACCGCTATATAAACACTCTCTCAAACAGATTTGCCATGTGGGAAGTGTCAAACATGCTAAAATTGTTCTTGACGGTCGTGTTAGGGCTGTGCCTGTCGTTCTTGCCTGCCGGCACTCTCAACCCAACACTGGCAGCGCTGGCGGCTACCTCAACTGTGGGAGCGCCGCAAGGAGTTGTCACCTTGAACGAGAATTTATTCGGGGAGATTGACAGCTATCTTGGTTCAATCCCCAAGGGATATTATACCGTGATGAAAGTAGACGCTTTGAAAGCTCTGGTTCAAAGGGAGAGCGCCCTGCTGGTGGACGTGCGAGAGCCGGCTGAATACGCAGCCGGTCACATTGCCGGTGCGATTAATATTCCCCTGCGAACCTTAACCCAAAATATTGACAAAATTCCCCAAAATCGCCCCGCTGTTTTGTATTGCGGTAGTGGCTACCGCAGCGCAATGGGGGTGATGGCGCTGCAAATGTTGGGTTACAAAAACGTGCGGGGGTTTCCGCCGAGCGTTCAAGGGTGGAAAGCGGCGGGTGAGCCCCTAGAGCGGGGAACAGCCTGAGAAAAAACTGGCCCCTGGCATTTGAGTGCTAGGGGATTTCGGCTGTGCTATAATCGAAACATAGCATGTGGTCTTATTAGTTGGGGGGGGAAGTCTGTGAATCAGCGGCCAAATTTTGGAGCGGGGGAAAATTATGAATGTCACTGGTATGCTGCGGTGGTGCGCGGTGGCGCTCGCTCCTGCTGGAGTCAATACTAATGCTGTTGCTGGCAAGCCACTTAAAAAAGTGTAACGTCACCAGCTGGCTGTAAGCTATCATATATTTATCGCTGGTGTCTTTATAGGAAAACTGTGAATTCATGTTGAACTTATCTTTAATTGCAGTTGTGATCGCTGGCCGCCGTATTAACCTGCTGTGCTTGGTGAATATGCCGGTCTGCAATTCTGACATTCTGTTCATCTCTTTAGCAGTTGTGATTCTAATGCTAGGAATCTTTGCTTTTTGGCTGGGACGAAAATTCCCAATTGTAACAGCGCCTGCGGGGGAGAACAAACAATGTGAAATACCTGAAGTTCAGCGCCTCGAACACCAGTTGGAGACGGCGCGGCAAAGGCTTAAGTATGTGGCAGATAATTGGCCTTGTGGGAAATACAAAAAAAATCAATTCCAGCCAAACATAGCTGACCAAAAGCTATCGCTGCTATTTCAGCAAAGCGCTTTAGCAGCTATTGAATGCAACACTGATTTAGAAATCACCTCATGGAACCCCGCCGCTGAAAGAATTTTTGGCTACAGCGCAGCAGAAGCAATTGGTCAGGATCTTAACACTCTGATCCCATTGGCAAACTATAATAATTCCAGTGAGGAAATGGGAGGAGAAATGTTGCAGCAGGCGGGTTCCACTCACAGCATCAGTGAAAACCTGACTAAAGATGGTAATATTATTGCCTGCGAGTGGCACAACACTCCTCTAGTTGATGAGGGAGGAAATGCTCTGGGAATGGTCTGCTTGGTTAATGATATTACAGAGCGCAGGCGTTTTCGAGATAAGCTTTTGCAGTCAGAGGCAAAATTTCGAGAACTTGCCAGTCGGGAAGCACTGCTCAATCGCATGGCGAGTCAGATTCGAGCTTCCTTGGATTTTAATACGGTGGTAGAAACCGCAGTGCGGGAAATTTACCATTTATTAAAATTAGAGCGTTGTGCGTTTAGACTGTACTTGCCAGAAGCTATACCTGCGATGACAGAAGTGATTGCAGAAGTGCGGGATTGTGAGTTTTCCTCGGTGATGGGAAATCGAGTTCCCGCCAGTGATATTGTTCCTTTGATTAGCAAAATTTGCCGGAAGGAAGTGACGAAAATAGAAGACACCCTAACTTTAGAAGAGCCGGTAGAGCGAAAATTTTTTCTAGAAACTTTAGGCTACCGCGCGGTAGTTTTTGTGCCCGTGCACACCCAATCGGGTAAAATGGGAGCAATAAGTTGCAGCTACAGCAGCCAAACTCACAATTGGACTGACAGCGAAGTGGAATTGCTAGAAAAAGTGGCGGATAAATTAGCGATTGCTCTCACGCAGGCTGAGCTCTACGAGCGAGCGAAAAAATCTGCCGAAACCGCCCAAACCAAAGCGGGGGAACTGGAAGCGGCGTTGTGGGAGTTGAAACAAACTCAAGCGCAACTGGTGCAGCAGGAAAAAATGTCCAGTTTAGGACAGCTGGTAGCTGGCATCGCTCACGAAATTAACAATCCCATTAGCTTTATTTACGGCAATATCACTTACGCCAAAGAGTACGCAGCTGATTTGCTAGAGCTGCTGCAAGTTTATCAAGAATACTGTCCATATCCTCCTGAAGCTATCGAAACCAAAGCCAAGGAAATCGATCTGGAATTTATCCAGGAAGATTGCCCAAAAATTTTAAATTCTATGAAAAGCGGGGCGGAGCGAATTCGCCAAATTGTGTTATCTTTGCGAAACTTTTCGCGCTTGGATGAAGCGGATATGAAACCTGTCAGTCTCCATGAAGGACTTGACAGTACCTTGCTAATTTTGGAACACCGGCTCAAGGCTCACCCCAACCGTCCGGCGATTCAGGTGATTAAAGAATACGGCAATCTCCCGGATGTTGAGTGTTATGCCAGCCAGATGAATCAAGTGTTTTTGAACTTGCTGTCGAATGCGATTGATGCGTTAGATCAAGGATTTTTCGAGGGAGGGTGGCTATATGAAAAGCCCGCCATTTGGATTGGGACTGAAGTTTTAGACGGGGAGCGTGTTGCCATTAGCATTGCCGATAATGGGGGGGGAATCCCTGAATCGATTAAGTCGCGAGTGTTCGAGCCATTTTTTACCACTAAGCCAGTGGGCAAAGGAACAGGATTGGGACTATCGATTAGTTACCAAATTGTTGAAAAACACGGCGGGACGCTAGAGTGCGTTTCCTCAGGAGGCTCCAAAACAGAGTTTGTCGTAAAAATCCCGATCGGTTATAATTATATTACCGGCTAAAGTTGGCCTGATTGAATCGGAGAGAAGCTAACCGTGAAAAAATCCTGCAAAATTACTGTTTTAGTTGAGAACACGGCTTCGGGAAGGGGACTTCTGGGAGAGCACGGACTGTCTTATTTCATAGAAGCAGACGGGCGGCGGCTGCTGTTTGATACCGGCCAAGGTTTAACCTTGCTCCACAATGCCCGACAGCTAGGGGTTTCTTTAGAAAATCTGGATGCTATCGCTCTCAGTCACGGTCACTATGACCATACGGGCGGTTTAATGGCGGTGCTGGATCTATGCCAGCCAACGGATTTATTTTTGCATCCGGAAGCCCTAAAATTAAAGTACAGTCCGCGAGGTGAAATTGGCTGTCCCGTCAAAGAAGAAGAAACGCTAAAAACTCGCGTGCGCCGGCTCGTGTGGACAGAAAAGCCAACAGAAATTTTTCCCGGTATTTCTCTGACTGGTGTCATTCCCCGAACCAATCTCTTAGAAGATACGGGAGGGTTATTTTGGCAAACGCCGACTGGAACGCAAGCGGATCTTCTGCTGGATGACCAGGCTTTATTTCTGGAGACGCCGGCTGGTGTAGTCGTGGTTTTGGGTTGCGCTCATGCGGGAGTTGTCAATACCTTAGATTATATCGCTGAACTGACTGGCCAGAAAAAGTTTCATGCGGTTATTGGGGGGATGCACTTGTTGCGTGCCGATGTGGAGCGCTTGCGGGCGACGGTGGAAGCGCTAGAAAAATATGAGGTGAAGGTTTTGGGTGCCAACCACTGCACCGGCATGGCAGCGATGGCGTTTCTTTGGCAAAATTTTGCTGGGGAGTGTGTGAGCTGCTCTGTGGGAACTCGCTTGAACTTTAGCGTTGCCGAATAGTTCAGGTTGCGCTACAATAAAAACAGAACATGTGAGCTAAGTTTGGAGGTTAAAGACGTGCGCAATCGGCACCGTTTTGGAAGAGGTAAAAATTCGGACTGCTATCGGTATGCTGCGGCGGGTTTGTGCGCTGTGACGCTGGCAACGACTGCAGTTAATGCTAATGCGGCTGCGCTCGCTACACCAGATGAAAGAACGCAAGAAGCGATGGTGGAAGCGATTAACGACGAATATCGAGCCAGAGCTTTTTATGCGGCGGTCATAGAAAAGTTTGGCAATGTGCGCCCTTTTAGCAACATCGTTCAAGCTGAAGACCGGCACGTTCAGCTGTGGAATAATTTGTTCAGTAAGTACGGGGTGCCAATTCCAGAAGACAGCTTTGCTGGAAAAGTCGAAGCTCCTGACACATTGCTAGCTGCCTGTCAAATGGGAGTGGAAGCAGAAATTGCCAATGTAAAAATGTACGAAAATTTTCTCGGCTTTATTAAAGAGCCTGACCTGAGAGCTGCCTTTACCCAACTCCGCCATGTCTCTCAAAATAACCACTTAAGAGCTTTTGAGCGCTGCACCGGCAACCCTTCTGGAATGGGACAACCAGGTGGCAGAGGGCGTGGTATGGGCAGATGATCTCGTCGTTAGGGCTTAGGAAGCGCCGGATATTCATAGCAAGTGATTGATGAACGAATTTGCGCACATCTGTAAAGACAACCTGAGACTTTACCCCTTAACAGTCCGGAAAAACAGCTTTTTATACGCCTCGCTTTTCAGGATATATTTCTGGACTGCACCTCTCCCATATTGGGGCAAAAAACGGTTGAAATTTGCGATCTAGGTCAAGGGATAAATTCTCAGTGAAAAGCCTGCGTGGGGGGATATTGCCCCCACGTTTCAAGCATTAAGATTTACCCGCAGCTATTTCTAGTTTCAAATGCCGCCATTCCACCATGCCACCAGTAATGTTAAAAACTTGCTGGAAGCCTTCTTGAATGAGAAATGTGGCAATAATAGGACTGCGGTGGGCTGTAAAACAAATCACAGCGACCGGCTGTTCTTTGGGTAAATCTCGAAACCATTGCGGTAAAACCCACTTGCGAAGCCACGGCATTTTACCCATTAAAATTCGAGGCAAACTGAGATTTATGGCATTGGGGGCGTGACCTGTGGCATACTCGAACTGACTGCGGACATCAATTAGCAAAGGTGGGTTAGATAATCGAGTAAATTCCAGCGGGGATAAATTCACTACACTTAATTTAGTGTCTGAAGATACAGATGCCATGCTAACCTCGTTGAATAATTACCTGACTGAGTTGGTTGTTAATGGCAGTCTTAACTTTTCGTGTCAACCTCACACTTGTGGTTGAGGGTGATGCTGGTGACGGTGTTGGTGGCGGTGCTGATGCCCCTCTTCGTGCTCATGTTCATGACATTCAGCTTCTTCTCTCACCAAAGAACCATCAAGATAGGCAGCTACTGCCTTTTCTAGATCAGTTTCTTTGGTAAGAACGGCTTCAATTCCTCTCTTTTCCAAGCGGTGCTGCAAATTTTTGCCCATTCCCCCACAAATTAAAACTTGCACGTCATCTAAAGGATGGGGAGCGTCTGCATGGCTATTATGGAAAGAGTGTTCCGCTGACAATTCCAACAGCTTATTGTCGATAATTTCTGTCCCGTTGATTTCGTAAATCCAAAATTTTTGGCAGTGGCCGGTGTGTCCAGTGATAGATTTTTTGTTTTGACTGGCTAGAGCAATTTTCACAATTCTTCCTTCGCTTTTCAAGCATTCAAACTTGGGGTGAAGGTTAGTTCAGGCAGAGAGCGAATCTAAATAAATTAGTCTTCTAGAGAGAGAAGAAGACAAATACGGGACAGTGAGGTTGTGATTTAGACTCGCCAAACCAACCAATACACACTCTATTTTCTGTGCGGGCAATCCAGTTGCCGAAACGCAACCGCAGGTTTTTACCCGTAGCTCTGGCTACAGGAGTTATGATTGCAACCATCTCTCCTTGAGATCGATGCTTTGCTGTCTGTGGCACGCAAGGTCGTTTTTGCCCACACTCTATTTATAGCTTTATAGCTATACAAGTGTCAAGCTTTTTGATAAAAATTTTCTCCAAGGGCTGCAATCCTGGTAAATCAAGTCTTTCAGCCGTTTCAGTCCGAGGTGGGGCGAACCGGCAGGTTTGGGCCAGACTGCCGCCCGCCTGATTAGCACAAAACGCCCCTTTTGTCAAGGGTGCGGATAAAATGTTTTGGGGGCTCGCCGGTGAAAATCACGCTATAGCGGTTTTCAGTTGGATGAACTGCGCCCCAGAAACCCGGTTTCTTTAAGAAACCGGGTTTCTCTACCTCACAAAGGATGAGAAACGCTAGAAATGGAAACTGTGGGGATTTAACCGCACTTATCCCTATGTGGCACTTTTTGCGGGTGGCATAACAACTTTTGTTGCCAGACCGAGGGTTTTCAGAAGCAAAATCGCCCACCAAGTAACATCAACTTCCCACCAGCGCCAGCCGGCTTTCGCCACATGAGGGTAAGCGTGGTGGTTGTTGTGCCAGCCTTCGCCATAGGTGAAAATTGCTGCCCACCAGAGATTGCGGGAATTATCCTTAGTTTCAAATGTTCGGTATCCCCAAACATGGGTGACTGAGTTGATAAACCAGGTGCTGTGCCAGAGCAAAACGGCTCGCAGAAAAACACCGTAAATTACAAACGACCAGCCACCTAAGGCATAGAGAAGAAGCCCTAGAGGGATTTGCAGGAAAAGATAGTAGCGGTCGAGCCAACAGTAAAAGGGCTGCCGGACGAGATCGGGAGCGAATCGCTTGTACTGTTCGTAGTTGAAGAATTCTTTCCGGGGATAGATCATCCACAGCAGATGGCTCCACCAAAATCCCTTGCGAGCTGAATAGGGATCTTTGTACTCATCCTCGGTATAGGCGTGATGCAAGCGGTGTCCGGCTGCCCAGAAAATGGGGCCTCCCTGAAGCGCGAGCGCACCGATAAAAGCGAGCGCATACTCCAGCCATTGCGGGACTTGAAAACTGCGGTGACTTAAGAGCCGGTGATAGCCCAAACAAATGCCGATACTGCCTAAAAACCAGTGCAGCAATAAGGTGACACCTAATGCTGGCCAAGAGAAAAACCAGGGAGCCAATAAGGCGAGGAGGTGTACGAGTGTGAAAAAGAAGACAATTGTCCAATTTATCCCGGGTTGATTCTCAGGGGATGTGGGCAGAGAGTCGAATGTCATAAATAGTTCCTCAATCACAAATTTGAGCCAGCTAAACTGGCGGGGGACTTCGGAAATTTCAGAAAAGCAATTTATCCGGCGGTCACGGCTGCTGGAAGGAGATGGGCGAGCGCCGGATCTGGCCAAGGCGTGTACATATTCCAGTTGGCCATATCGGCTTGCCAGTCCCGCGCCATGCGATAGGTTTCCTCAATGGTTTCTGGCGTTTCGTTGGGAAGTCCCATGATGAATTGAACTTCCGCAAGGATGCCGTTTTGCCGCAGGAGTTCAACGGCTCGCTTGTTGTCAGCAATCGTGGTTTCTTTGCGGAACAAATTGAGGTTTAATTGGGCGGCTGCTTCCGTTCCCAAGGAAACGTGAACCAGACCGGCTTTCCGGTACAGGGGCAGTTCCTTCTCATCCCGCAAAACATCAGTGACTCGCGTGTTGATGCCCCAGTGTACGCCTAGATTGCGGTCGATGAGTTCGCGGCACAGGGCCATAAACCGGGATTTGTTAATAGTGGTCATGGCATCCACAAAACGCACTTCATTGAATCCTGCTGTCTTCAATGCGCCACCGACATAGGGCACCCAGCTAGGGGGCCAGTTTCCGGCAATTTCCGCTCCTCCGGAGTGATAATTGGGCTGAATCATCAGGATACGCATCGTTGGCCTTCCTCCTTATTTACAGTGAGTGGCGAGGCTGTCTCAAAACTCGTGGGAGCATCCCATTTTTGTAATCCCCCTCACCCCCAACCCCTCTCCCACAAGGGGAGAGGGGAGAATTCATGATTTTTCCCCCCACTCCCTTAAAGGGAGAGGGGGGTTAGGGGGGTGAGGGGGACAGTATTTGCATGCATAGGGATGCTCCCAAACTCGTTGCGGGGTCTTAAATGGATCTGGAGAAATTGGTAGCCGTTTTCTGGTGAAGATAGGTATCAAAAACGGCAGCGATATTGCGGATTAACAATCGTCCCGCAGGAGTGACCTGAATTTGATTGTGATAGAGGCGGAGCAGTCCATCGGCTTCCAGCTTCTTCAACTCAAATTGCTCGGCGGCAAAATACTCGTCGAAATCCCGGTCGAAGCTGAGATGGTATTTGGACTCAAACTCGTCTTTGCACAGTTGGAACTGGCACATTAATTCCATAATGGCTGTTCGCCGAATCACGTCCTCTTGGCTGAGACTCACCCCTCGCTCAATGGGTAAAGCTCCCGCATAAATAGCTTGATAGAAGTCTTTCAACCGCTTGTGGTTTTGAGCGTACACGTCATGGAGCATGCTAATGGAGGTGATGCCAAACCCAATCAGCTCGGATTCCGGTTTGGTGGTGTATCCCTGGAAGTTGCGGTGCAGCTGTCCTTTCCGCTGAGCGATGGCTAACTCATCGTTGGGTTTGGCGAAATGATCCATGCCAATAAACTGATAGTTGTTTTCGCTCAGTTCCTCGATGGCCATTTGCAAAATATCGAGTTTTTCTGGCCCTTTGGGGAGCGCTTCTTGGGGAATCCGCCGCTGTATGGGTTTTGACCAGGGCACATAGGCAAAATTGAAGACGGCAATCCGGTCAGGGTCGAGTTTGAGGGTTTTGTGGATGGTGTCGCGGAAGGTGTTCAGGGTTTGAAAGGGCAACCCATAAATCAGGTCAACATTGATACTCTCAAATCCAGCTTCTCGCATCCAGTCCATGACATTAAAGAGCATGGCTTCTGGCTGAATGCGGTTAATCGATTCCTGGACTTGGGGGTTAAAGTCTTGAATGCCAAAACTAATGCGGTTAAATCCTAAATCCTTCAAAAAGAGAATGTAGTTTCGATCCAGAAAGCGGGGGTTGACCTCCAGGGAAATTTCAGCGTTGGGAGCGAAGCGAAAATGCCGGTTGATGGCTCCCCATAAGTTTTCCACTTGCTTGAGGGAGAGGTAGTTGGGCGTTCCCCCGCCCCAGTGCATCTGGTGGACTGGGCGGTTGCTATCAATGAGTTCAGCTATCTGGCGAATGTGACGGGCCATATACTGCAGATAGGGATCGGCTACTTCTTTTCGCTGGGTAATAACGGTATTGCAACCGCAGAAATAACAAGCCGTTTCGCAAAAGGGGATATGGCAGTAGAGAGAGAGTGGCGTTTTTTTATAGTTGCCTACTGCAATCGCCGCCCTGAAATCGACTAATTCAAACTCCGGTTTCAACTCTGTCGCCGGTGGGTAGCTGGTGTAGCGCGGGACAGCTTGGTCGTACTTGCGGATCAATTTTGAGTCAAATTGAACGGCTGGAAGCGAAAAGATCATGTAGTTCCCTTTTGAGTTGGTAAATGGTTCTCTAGCAATAGACAGCTCAGGAATGGACAGGGCATCTCACTTGCTAGTAGGGGGACAGGCGAGGACAGGCGAGACGCCTGTCCTACGTCCTAACTTAAGTCAAACGAATAGAGTCAAATGCTATAGAGGTTTTCAGTTGGATGAAGTGCCTCCCAGAAACCCGGTTTCTTTAAGAAACCGGGTTTTTCAGTACCTCACAAAGGATGAAAAACACTATATTAAATCGCACCG
>JALOOK010000106.1 GCA_025454445.1 Oscillatoria sp. Prado101
CAGCCCGTCTCGCCCGGCGGCGCGACCTCAAGCCAGCCCGTCTCGCCCGGCGGCGCGACCTCAAGCCAGCCCGTCTCGCCCGGCGGCGCGACCTCAAGCTGGCCAGTCGCGTGCGTCGGCGCGACCTCAAGCTGGCCCGTCTCGCCCGGCGGCGCGACCTCAAGCTAGCCCGTCTCGCCCGGCGGCGCGACCTCAAGCCAGCCCCTCTCGCCCAGCAGCGCGACCTCAAGCCAGCCCGTCTCGCCCGGCGGCACAAGCCAACACAGGCCCAGTCGCCCTCCGCTCGTCCCCAAAAGTGCCGGAAGTGCCTAAACTGCCAGTGGTGCCTGGGAGACAAGTGCCAGCGCTGCCCGGACTGCCGGGAAATATTGGCCCTAAAATTCCAGAGCCGCCTGCGGAAAAGCCTGCCGCTTCCAGCACGCCAGAACCTGCCGCTAACCCAGAACCGCCGATTCCCCCACTCCCACCTGTCCCGCAACCGGACATCGCCCGCTCGGTGGAAATCAGCGGCCTAATCCAGGTGGGGAGTGAAACTCAAATCATTTTGAAAGCACCGAATGAGGCCACCAGCCGTTACGTCAAGGTGGGGCAGCGGCTGGCTAATGGCCAGGTTCTGGTGAAACGGGTGGAAGTGAATCAAGGTGCGGAGCCGGTGGTGATTCTGGAGGAAAATGGCATAGAGGTTGAGAAACTGGTCGGGGAAAAACCCGTAACGCCCGACGCAGAAGCACCGGCGGCGGCGACACCGGCACCGGCAGCACCGGCGGCGGCGACACCGGCACCGGCAGCACCGGCAGCACCGGCACCGGCAGCACCGGCGGCGGCGACACCGGCACCGGCAGCACCCTCACCACCAAGGTAGTCTGGCACTTAGCAAAGCGCTGTTCCAAAAGAGCTAGAACTGTGGTGAAAGGCGATCGCAGGCACCCGACTGGCAAGCTGGTCGGGATGTCTGTCTGTGCTGGACAAAAGCGCCAGTGTATCGTCGCTCTCCGCCGAGGAAATTATCTGAATGCCACTCGCAGGCAACTCGACATCAGTGCCGGCGGTGCCTAAATTGTGTCTCTCAGCCTGGGGCTGGGCTTTTTATCTATTTGGCCCTGGCTGGGCTAGCCCAGAGGCCAAAGCGTGCTACCGGCAGGCCCCGTAAATCTCAGCCGGTCTCCGGCGGTATACTGGGAAATAGTAGCCATCCGGCGATCTGCGGCAACAGTCGATCTGTCGCCCGTAACTCACATTTGTGATTTAGAGCCATCCGCGCAACGGTCGCCGCTGAGAGCCCCAACGGCAGCACAAACTGAACAAGCTGCTACATAAATGTAAAATATCTGCATAATGTACGGATAGCCTATAAATTGTGAATATGCTGTCAATATTAGATTATGAAAGTAATTGAACTATCTAAAAATGGCAGGAATCTGTTTAGAATAAAAACAAATATAATGTTGGTAATTTAAACTCTAAAATCATTTGATTGGAGGATTTTACCCATGCCTCACTCAATTCAAAAAATCGGGATACTAATAGGAGCGGCGTTCCTCTGGGTTTTAGGCACTTGTGTGAGCAAGCCGCTGCCATCAATTGCCCAAGACGCCGGTGCTAAACCTCCCAGCTGCGAAGGAAACTCCCGCAACGGTAAAGCAAAATGCAATTACGAGGGGGGTGACAATTATGTGGGAGATATGGTTAATGGCCTGCCAGATGGTAGAGGCATCTATGTGTACGGCAATGGAGACCGCTATGAGGGACAGTTCCGTCGGGGACGGCCAAACGGTCAGGGGGTTTTCATTTTTAAGGATGATGCCCGCTACGAGGGACGTTTCCAGGACGGTACGATCGTCAGCGGCAAAGCTATCTTCGCCGATGGCAATCGCTACGAAGGTCCGTTCAAGATCGTCAAAATGCTTGACAGCGGCAGCATTACCAGCCAGCCTCACGGGCGGGGGAAATTTATCTTCGCCAATGGAGATCGCTATGAGGGAGAGTTCTTCGCTGGGGCGATTTTTGGCAGCGGCACAGTGATTAGGACCGATGGCACTCGCTGCCAAGGACAGTTCTTCAATAGCAGCCTTGACGGGAAAGGCACCTGCAGATACCCAAACCGGGTTCGCTATGAGGGAGAGTTACGCCAGGGACGGCCTCATGGGAAAGGGGTACTGATACAGGCCAATGGCAAGCGCTTCCAAGGAGATTTCCGCGATGGCCAGCCGGTAGACCCAAAAGCTCCTAAATCCTGAGGCAGCAAGCAATTGGATTCGCGCTCACAGCAAATCTCAACTGACAAAGATTTGCAACGACTCCTAGGCTGCAGCGCTACAGTGGAGGGAGACTTTTTGTACTGTAATGCTTGTGGGGGTTTGCTGCCATGACCACTTTGCTTGATGCTTCCTCCCAGACTGGCCAGTCGCCCTTTGATTTTGCCCCTCACCCCACTCAAGATGCTGAGTTGCTCAGGCTGCTGGATTTTGTTCCCGGCTTGAAGGAACTATTGATGCTGCGCCAAGTGCACGCCTTGGAACACGCTACCGTTTGGGTGCTGAGCTCAACTCCTGGATCACCTGCTTCTCGGCGAATCTCTCCGGCGGGTGCTGCTGATAATGAGCTGTTGGGGGGAATGTCCACCGACAAAGGATTTTACCTCTATGGCCACGTCCATACCGTGCAGCTGCAAAGGGCGGCTCACACAGCCCTGCAGCGCCTCACAGGCGGTGAGTGGCACCTGGCTGTGCATCCGCGCTGCGGCACCAATATGTCGGTGGGAATGCTGCTGACAGCAGGACTGGCCGTTGGCATCCACCTTCTGCTGCCCCGAGGGCCGGTTGAACAGCTGATTGGTCTGGGCGTGGCTGCCACTACTGCGGCCCAACTGGCTCCTGACCTGGGCAGTCTCGCTCAACGCTACTTGACTACTGCGATTCCCTTCAATCTGGCTATTGAAGATATTAGTATGACTCGCGACCTCTGGGGGCGGAGCGCCCATTTCGTCCGTGTCCGCTGGCGGGAGTGACCGCACAGGCAACAAGGATGACGGGATCTCGTCGGGTTCTGCCGTCGCCAAAAGCCCCCGCCCCTGACCCCACCCCTGCGGGGTTCCCTTTGGCGCAAGCTTAAGCGCAGGGCGGGCCCGATAGGGTGAGGGGTTTTGGGTGAAGGGTTTTGGGTGAAGGTTGGCCCGCTTCTGGCACTCCTCTGACCTGCAGATCCCTCAGGCGGTGCGGGATTGAGACAAAAGCCGGCGAATAGCAACAAAACTTAAAGAAGATAGTGAGTCAAGAGTCTAAATAGGATAGTACGCTGAGAAACAAATACCTGTTTGATTTAACAATCCATCACATTCGGGAAGGAAGATCATGGTTCAACGCGGCTCTAAGGTTCGGATTCTCCGTAAAGAGTCCTACTGGTACAATGATGTGGGCACTGTTGCCTCGGTAGACCAAAGCGGCATCAAGTACCCCGTCATCGTCCGCTTCGAGAAGGTCAACTACTCTGGGATCAACACGAATAACTTCGCGCTTGCGGAAGTGAAAGAGGTTGAAGCTCCCAAGAAGGATAAAAAAGCGCCCGCTGCTGCAGCAGGCAAGGGTGGGGCCAAAGGGAAGTGATCGCCAGATACTCCCGCAGGGGGAACTGAAGGGCATTAAGTTTTGCCAGAACTTCCAGAAGTTGAAACGGTGCGCCTGGGGCTGAATCAAGTCACCTCAGGCCAGGAAATACTGGGTGGGGATGTGTTGCGACCTCGCACGATCGCCCACCCTGTTTCTGCTGGCGATTTTTTGGCGGGGCTGCAAGGGGCAACGCTGGCCCAGTGGCACCGGCGGGGTAAATATTTACTTGCCGAACTCTGCAAGCCTGCGTCAGCGCCTGAGGGGAGCGCTGTACCGCGTCAGCCTCTGCCACATCTTGCAAAAGCGGGCTGGTTGGGCGTCCACCTGCGGATGACCGGCCAGCTGCTGTGGCTGGATCGGGACACCCCCCTGCACAAACACACCCGTGTCCGCCTGTTCTTTACCGACAATCGCGAGTTGCGCTTTGTGGATCAGCGGACCTTTGGCCAAATGTGGCTGGTGTGGGGGGCTGCAGATCCCTCTGCCACGATCTCTGGCCTCGGACAACTGGGGCCTGAACCTTTCTCTGCTGAGTTTTCGGCTCAATATCTGGCAAAAGCTCTCGGGCACCGCCGCCGGACTGTAAAAACGGCTCTGCTGGATCAGTCGATTATTGCCGGTGCGGGAAATATCTATGCCGATGAGGCTTTGTTTAAGGCCGGTGTGCGTCCAGACTCGCTGTGCGCTGATTTGAGCCTGGAGCAAATAGCTAAATTGCGGGAGGCCCTGATTGAGGTTTTGCAGGAGGCTATTATAGCCGGTGGCTCGACGATTCGCAACTTTGTTTCTGTAGCGGGGGTGAATGGCAACTATGCGGGTGCGGCTTGGGTGTACGGTCGAGCGGGCCTGCCCTGTCGCGTCTGCGGCACGCCGGTGGATCGCCTGAAATTAGCCGGTCGGTCGTCGCATTTTTGCCCGCAGTGCCAGAAATAGCTGAGAGACTGTTTCTAAAGAAAAGTGAACCTGCCAGAAACCAGGGACGGCCACTATGCAGCCGCCCCTACAGGCTGTGGGCCATTAACTATCAATCGCCCATTGCCGGCTGCCCCATTGCCGGCTGCCCCATGCGCCAGAAGCGCCCTACAATTTTTAATGACAGCAATCCGAGAGTCCAGACAGAGTATGGCAGAAAAGAAAAATGGCGCAATAAAAAAAGGCGACCTTGTCCGCGCCGTCCGCGAAAAGTTGGAAATCAGCCTGGAAGCGCAAGCGTCTGACCCCCGCTTCCCCCCCTATATATTTGACAGCAAGGGTGAAGTTGTGGACATCCGGGGCGATTACGCTTTTGTTAAGTTTGGCCAAGTGCCCACGCCAAATATTTGGTTGCGTATCGACCAGCTAGAACTTTTTAAGTAGCCTGAAGCGGGGCGCGAGAGCTGGCCAATGACTGCTGTGGGGCGGGCAGTTCACGCGCCCACACCCTTGACAAGAGCCGATTTCTGTGGTATTGAGACGGAACGGGAATTGGAGGGCGGTGAGGCAAAAAGTAAAGATTAGCCAAATAATACGGGCAGTCGCCGGAAACCGGTGTCAGAATGATGCCGGAAACGGGATACAAAAAATATTGATATGACAGACACTCCTTTGTCCGAACCTGTTACTACAGGCACTCGCGTGGCGGTTATTGGTGCCGGCAAGGTGGGCAGCACCCTGGCCCAGCGGATTGCCGAAAAAAACATCGCCGATGTGGTGTTGCTGGACATTATACCGGGCATGCCCCGAGGCATTGCTCTCGACCTGATGGAAGCCCGGGGGGTGGAGCGCCATGACCGGCAGATTATTGGCACAACGGATTATAAGGATACCGCCGGCTCTAGCATTGTGGTGATCACTGCCGGTCTGCCTCGCAAACCGGGGATGAGTCGGGAAGACTTGGTGAAGACTAATGCCAAGATTGTGGTGGACGCCACTAAGCAAGCGATTGCCAATTCTCCGGACGCGATTGTGATCGTGGTTACCAATCCGCTGGACGTGATGACTTACTTGGCTTGGGAAGCTAGTGGGCTTCCTGTAAACCGCGTGATTGGTATGGCAGGGGTGCTGGACTCGGCGCGGTTCCAGACTTTTATTGCGATGGAACTGGGCGTTTCCGTGCGGGAGATTAACGCTATGGTGCTCGGCGATCACGGCCAGCTGATGGTGCCGGTGCCTCGCTACTGCACGGTTGGGGGTGTTCCGATTACGGAACTGATGGACGCCCCTACGATTGAGCGCCTGGTGCAGCGCACTCGCAATGGCGGAACGGAAATTGTGGAGTTGATGCAGACCGGCAGCGCTTATTACGCACCGGCTTCTTCGGCCTGTCTGATGGTAGAGGCGATTTTATTCAATGAGTCGCGCCTGCTGCCGGCAGCTGCCTATCTGCAAGGTGAATACGGTTTGCGCGATCTTTTCCTGGGCGTGCCCTGCCGGTTGGGCAGCCGTGGGGTGGAACAGGTGATTGAACTCCACTTGACGCCGGAGGAAAAGGCTGCGTTTATGGCTTCTGCTGATGCGGTTCGCCAAAATGTGGCACGGGCGAAAGAGATAATTGCCCCTGTGCCTGAGACTGTCTGAGGCATCCGCCGCACAAGGGTGCGCCTTTTGGCGCACCCCGCAGTCTCGCCGGAGCGCTACGGTTAGCTCAAGTTCGGTTGAATAATCATAATATCGTTTACGGGGCATTGGGAATTAAGAACAGCTCAGCGGGCTTCACTGCTTCCCTTGCCCTGTATTCGTAATATATTAATCAACCGGACATAATATTAATTGGCGGAACGGAAAACAAATTTTTCTGCAAAGGCGTCAGTATAGAACTGAGCGGACTGGGAAGAGCCGCTGGCGGCGCTCTGACGCGCCAAACCCCAGCATCCGGACTGATGCCGGCGCGAATCGTGACAGCAAGCCTCCGACTGCGATCCTTTAAAGGGCAACCCCTGGGGGTAAGAGTTTGTCAGATAGGTTAAAGACAGCGGTTAAAAAATAAATTAATCTTCACACTCTTCACCGGTGAACAGGGCTAGCAAGCCGAGGGGCACAACCACAATCGGGAACAGGATCAAGTACACGAGAGTGCAAAAACAGATGTCGAAAGCCTTTGCGCCCTTACCAACAGCCTTTTCAGAAGCCGAGACGAGGGAAGGTAAGGAAGCGATTGCGGAGAGCTTGGTTGCGAACAGTGGAGCTTTCATAGGGCTAGGAGTGTTAATATAAAAAGAATATAATAAATTTTAGATCAGACGTCTTCGGTTGATTTTGGGATTTTTTTCTCCCCGCTCCTCCGTATTACCACGGAGGCTTGCTGGCGTTGCACAATTGCGGCGATGTTCCTCACCCCCCAACCCCCTCCCCGCCGCCTAGGGGGACGTGAGAGAGGGTTTTGGATGAGTGCAAAAAGAGAAATCATCCTTCTGCTGTGCAACGCCGGCTTGCTGGCTAGTTTTGAGCGCCGGTTGAGATTTATAGCAGTAGCCACTTAGGTTATAACATGGGCATTGGGCATCATCGCATGCATCTGTGAGTCTTTCCTATGCGCGATGCCCTCTGCGTCTGGGGCCATGCGCCTGGGGCGTGAGCGCCATGCCATCGGACTCCACTGAGTACCTGACCACAGAAATTGTTATGGCCCGTGATTCCGTTTCTTCTATTAAAGCGCTCAATGCTGCGATTGCCAGTCACAACCCTTTTGACAGACTGCTTGCTGTCAGAGATCCAGAGATTTGGAGTCAGGGATTGCCGGATGTGGCGGCGCTGAATGGCCACGCTACAGGTGCGGTTTTTGAAGCCCTTGAGCGGGTGCGGGCTGGCAAGGCAAAGGTGATATCAATGGCCATCACCGGCACTGCCGGCACCGGCAAAAGTCATCTGATTCACCGGATTCGCCACCGGCTGCAAGTGGAAGGCAGTGGCTTATTTGTTTATGTTAATGCCAATCACTTCAATGAAGTTGGCTTGATGCGCCACGAATTCCAGCAAATCCTAGCCGATAGCTTGAAACGCTCCGGTTCCTATGGGGTGCTGCAGTGCCAGCAGCTGGCGACGGATATGGTCAATGGAGCTATTAAAGCGCTCACTCCTGAAGCTAAAGGCTTTACTCCTTTGGAACTGGTGAGAAAGCTGACCGTGAACAACCAACCTAGGAATCAGGTTTGGGTGAACCAAGTGACTGAGGCTTTTTTCAAAACTCAACCCGACATTTCCGATCCGGATATTGTGCGGGCGCTTATTTGGACGCTGTGCAACGCTCAAACTCCTTTTGCGCTTAAATGGTTGGCGGGCAAGGTGCTGGCATCCTGGAAGGCAGATGAGCTGGGATTGCCAAATCACAGTTGGGAAGATAGAGAGTATGTCGCTTGGGAGACGGTGCTGAAAATTTTGCAATTGGCTAGCAAATATTACCCGCTGGTTATTTGTTTTGACGATTTGGATTTAGGAGAAAACCCCGACGAGACGTTGAGACGGGAGCGGGTTGTGGCTAGCGCAGTCAGGCGTCTGGCGGACACTCTCCGGTTCGCCCATCTCCATTACGGAGTGGTGATGATCACGGCGATGGAACCGGCAACTTGGAAGAAGAAAATTCAGACTTTTCCGCCGGCACTGGTGACAAGTATTTCCGGGAAGGGCGCTCCGATTGAGTTGTGCGAGAATGTTGGGGATTGGATTGTGGATTTAGTCACTTGCTGGCTGCAAAACTTTTACGCAGAGAGACGCCTGACGCCTCCGGCGCCAATTTATCCTTTTGATGCCGGTCAGCTGCGGGCGCTGGGGCGAGAAAAGCTGGTGGTGCGGCAGGTTTTGGAGTGGTGCGCCCAGAATTTTCGCCCAGCTGAACTTGACCCGCAGGAAAAGCTGGAGCGGGCTTTTGAGGGAGCGATGGCTGTTGAGATTGGCGAGCGAT
The DNA here is from genome assembly GCA_025454445.1 of Oscillatoria sp. Prado101. Classification (GTDB taxonomy): domain Bacteria; phylum Cyanobacteriota; class Cyanobacteriia; order Cyanobacteriales; family Oscillatoriaceae; genus Oscillatoria. The sequence continues at coordinate 8,482 of JALOOK010000106.1, forward strand.
ACTCGGATAATTCCCTGCTTGCCGGTGCGCTTTGTTTTGGGTTCCAGACGCTGGTGGGACAAACGGTGGAAGGGGTGACGGTTGAAGCGGTTGCCGGTGAGGTGAAACCGAAATCAGCAAATCGCGGCTATATTCAGTTTAAGATAATTGGAACACAAAATGGAGAAGCTGTCAAGATAGGTGTGGCGGTTCTTCAGGACGATCGCCGGCAAACTTTGGCAGCTGGGTTAAAACGCTTAACGCAATACGAAACTTTTGATTTGACCGGCGGCTGTTTGGTGCGTGACGCTGACAGGGCAATTCCGGCTGGCTGGGAGGCTTGCGGTTATCTGCACCGGCTGGTTGTTGAGTTGGGGGGCAAATGGGTGGATTTGAAAGCTAAGGATATTCAACCGCTGGTGGCGATTTGGTCGGTTTATCAGGATTGGGCTGAGCAGAAGTTGAGTGAGGCGGACATTTTTGAGTTTATTGCTCAGCGAAGGCTGACGGTGGATAATGCTTTAATCCGAGGGATTTTGAGGGGGTGGAATGGTGAGGTTGCTGCTGTGGGGAAGGCTGTGGGGGATGCCGGCGGTGCCGGTGAGTTGGCGGACACTGCGGAAATCGGTGGAGATCGGGATTTTTTGCCGGATTTGATGTAGCCGGTGGTTAAAGAAACCTGGTTTCTCTAAGAAAGCTGGTTTCCTCGTTCCCAGGCGGTGCCTGGGAACGAGGATAAAGGAGGCTCTGCCTCCTCTTTTCACTCACTCTAATATAACCCAAGTTGCAACTTTTGGAGGCAGAGCCTCCAAAACGGCGTTCCCAGGCTCCGCCTGGGAACGAGGGTAACGAGGGTAACTGGAAAATATAAGGCGTAGGACAGGCGTCTCGCCTGTCCTCGGTAGGGCTAAAGCCCAACTACAAACCTTTTCAAGTCAGAGCCTCTTGGATAAACATTCCCTAGCAGAGCTAGGGAACGAGAAATGTGGGTTGCCGGTGTTTGCGCGGAATCAAGGCGGCGGGTAAGATACAGAAACCAGGTTTCTTGGAGAAACCTGGTTTATCAATTGTGTGAAGAGATGATATGGGAATAAGACTGATTCAGGTGGACGCTTTTACAGATAAACCGTTTGCCGGCAATCCGGCGGCGGTTTGCGTGCTCAGCGAGCCGGCGGATGCGGGGTGGATGCAGAAGGTGGCTGTTGAGATGAATTTGTCGGAAACGGCGTTTTTAGTTAAGGCTGAGGATGGGTTTAATTTGCGCTGGTTCACACCGGCAGTGGAAGTGGATTTGTGCGGTCACGCCACGCTTGCAAGTGCGCATGTTCTGTGGGAATTGGGGTATTTAGAACCGGCAGCGCAGGCGAGGTTTTACACTCGCAGCGGGTTGCTGACGGCTGCTCGACAGGGGGATTGGATTGAATTGAATTTTCCGGCTCAGCCGCCGGAACCGGCAAGTGCGCCGGAATTGCTGCGAGAGGGTTTGGGTGTGGGGTTGAAATATGTGGGGAAAAACCAGTTTGACTATCTGGTGGAGGTGGATTCGGAGGAAATAGTGCGCCAGATGCAGCCGGATTTTGGGGTGCTGAAAAGGCTGCCGGTGCGGGGGGTGATTGTTACGAGTTTGGCGCAGTCGGCGGGGTATGATTTTGTGTCGAGATTTTTTGCGCCGGCGGCGGGGATAAATGAAGATCCGGTGACGGGTTCGGCGCACTGCTGTCTC
>JALOOK010000107.1 GCA_025454445.1 Oscillatoria sp. Prado101
AGGCTTGACCGCAATCGGGATCTTTCACTATCCGGAGGCTAGAAATAGGCTTCCGTATGGTTCACAATGAATATTTGGGCGCTCCCGGCGTCTTTCGCGGACGCAATCAATGGCGTCTTGACTACAAGGATATACCTCACGAGCAGACTCTTTACCATGCATGCAGCGAGCTGGCAAATCACCGGCAAACCACTGATCAGTTTCACCCTGGGCTTAACTTGGCTGGCGTCATTCATCCCAGCAGCCACAGCCACACCCCCCCGCACCCCCGACAGACAAGAAACCTGCGAGATATTAGTGGTGGGCGGGGGGCTCGCCGGCGCAGCCACCGCCTATGAAGGCTTGCTTGCCGGTCGCACGGTTTGCATGACCGAAATCACCGACTGGGTGGGGGGCCAAATTTCATCCCAAGGAACCTCCGCCCTCGACGAACGCCCCACCCAGCGCCAGCTGCTGTTCTACCCTCGCGGCTACCTGAAATTTCGACAGCGAATTAAGGAGCGCTACGACCGGCTCAATCCCGGCGCTTGTTGGGTGAGTGAGTCCTGTTTTCTCCCCTACGACGGTCACAAATTGCTGTTGGATATTTTGAAAGATGCCGCCAAAGAGGGCAAAGGCAAGCTAAAATGGTATCCCAACACTGTCGTCAAGGAACTGGAAATTAGCCCCTCTGGGCAGCAGATTGCCGGCGCGATTGCCATCCAGCACCAACAGGCAGCTGGCGCACCCCCTCTCAATACCGAACCCCTCTCTCAAACCATTGAAGATAGCTATCGCTACGATAATTCGCGCAGGTTTGACAAAACAATTATCCGCTTCGCGCCTCTGAAAACTGACAGACCGGCTCAGAAACCCGCTGACTGGTACGTCGTGGACGCCACAGAAACCGGTGAACTCGTAGGTCTTGCTGACGTTCCCTACCGGCTGGGGATCGACCCTCGCTCCAGCTTGGAACCCTCCTCTTCCAGCGAAACCGCCGACCCCTACTGCACCCAGGGATTCACCTATACCTTTGCGATGGAAGCTACGGCGGAACCCCAGCAGCACAAAATGCCCAGTTTCTATCCGCAATATGCGTCCTACTACAGCTACGAATTGCAGCGGCTGGCTAGTTTTCCCCTGGTTTTCACTTACCGGCGGATTTGGAGCGTGAAGCCGGATGAAAAACTGCCGCCAGATCCCCGGAAGTACCCTATCTATCCGGGCGATATCTCCATGCAAAATTGGACGTGGGGCAACGACTATCGGCCTGGAACTGAGGTTGATAACCTAATTTACACCCGCGAGCAACTGCAAGCAACCAGCCAGCTGCAGCCCGGAGGCTGGATGGGCGGATTGCGGGTGGAAAGCTTGCGCAAAGGTGAAGAAAAGGCGCTCGGATTTTTTCACTGGCTCGTTGCCGGTACCACTGATTCCCAGTTGGGGAATGGGGTGAAAAAGCCGCAACTAAATAACCGCTTTCTGGCTGGTTTAGACTCTCCTATGGGAACTGCGCACGGACTGTCTAAATATCCGTATATGCGCGAAGGACGCCGGATCATTGGCCGGCCTTCGCCAGGACAGCCTGAAGGTTTTATGGTGTGGGAGGTGGATATCTCTCGCAAAGACTTCCGGGAAGAGTGGTATCGTTTGAATTTGCTGCCAGAAGTGTATCGCAATTTGTGGGAGGGGCTTGCCGGTTTGGACGCCTTAAAGGTGATTGCGGATAAGCAGCCGGTGGAGGAAACCAAGCAGCGAACGCGCTCGACTATCTACCCGGATTCTGTGGGGATTGGGCACTACGCGATTGACTTTCACCCCTGCATGGAGGGGAGCCCCCCGGAAGCTGCTGGCAATAAAGAGCGCTCTGGCGAGCGCCGGGGTCAGGGTACGGCGTATCCGTTCCAAATTCCCCTGCGGGCGATGATTCCCCAGAAAATTGACAATATGCTGGTTGCCGGTAAGAGTATTGCCACATCCCACATCGCCGCCGCCGCCTACCGGGTGCATTCTTTTGAGTGGTCTGCGGGCGCTGCAGCCGGCACTGCGGCGGCTTTTGCTCTGGAAACTGGGATAATGCCTTATCAGATTGTGCAGTCATTTCCTGTCTCCGATCCGGCGCTGATCGCGCTGCAGCAGCGCCTGCAAAGCAATGGCAATCCGGTCGCTTTTCCTAATACTTCGATTTTCAATCTATCTTGGGAAGATTGGAAATAACTGAGGGTGCCGGTGAGAGTTTCCAGAAACCCGGTTTCTTTAAGTTTCCGGGTTTATTATAGACCGGCAGGGGGTAAGAAACAGGGTTTTTCGTGTCCCCTCGTTCCCAGGATCCGCCTGGGAACGCCGTTTTGGAGGCTCTGACTTGAAAAGGTTTGTAGTTGGGCTTTAGCCCTACCGAGGACAGGCGAGACGCCTGTCCTACGCTTGAAATCACCAACTTCCAGAAACCCGGTTTCTTAAAGTTTCCGGGTTTCTGAACCCCTGATGGCCAATGCAGTTGGCAGTGAGGACTTTAGTCCTCACACGCTGCTGGGGTGAGGATCTGAAGTGAAATTCCCCCGCAGCGTTCCGCGCTCGCGGCACGCACCCTACTTTTATTAAGCAAAATTTAAGGAACAGATTGCCAGGGACAGGCTAGATTGGAATAGATAAAGCTGGTAAGGAATGGCTGCAAGATGCTGCAAGCTGAACAAGTGTTTCAGGGGCGCTATCAACTCCACCGGCAGTTGGGAAAGAATGCCGGTCGTCAAACTTGGCTGGCGGATGACATTGTATCACACCAGCCGGTAATTGTCAAGCTTCTGGCTGTTAGCCCGCAAATGCAGTGGGAGGAGTTCAAGCTGTTTGAGCGGGAAGCTCAAGTCCTCAAACAGCTTTCCCATCCCAGGATTCCCCGCTATCGGGATTATTTTTCGCTGGACAAGCAAGCCGGCAGCGGGCTGTGCTGGTTTGGGCTGGTGCAAGATTATATTGCCGGTCACTCCCTGCAACAGCTATTAGATACCGGCAAACACTTCACGAAATCCCAGGTGCGCTCAATTGCCACCGGCATTTTGGAAATTCTGACTTATCTGCACGAGTTGAACCCGCCGGTGCTGCACCGGGACATTAAACCGAGTAACCTGATTTGGGGAGAGGACGAGCAAGTCTATCTAGTTGATTTTGGTGCGGTGCAGGACCCAGTAGCGGTGGAGGGAGCCACGTTTACTGTTGTGGGGACAGCCGGTTACGCGCCGGTGGAGCAGTTTTGGGGGCGAGCCGTGCCGGCATCCGACCTCTACGCCCTAGGAGCCACCCTGATTCATTTGTTAACCGGCACCCCACCGGTAGATTTGCCGCAGAAGAATTTGCGGATTGAATTTCGCGACAGGGTGAGCGTCAATCCCAATTTTATCCGCTGGATTGAAGACCTGACAGAGCCAGACCTCAAGCGGCGATTCAGCAGCGCCCGACAGGGGCTTGAGTACCTGAAAGCCGGTTGTAAAAGCCGCCAGATGCCAACAATCCCCAAGCCTGCCGGTAGCCGCGTTCAGCTGAGCAAGTCCGCCACAGCTTTGACCATTACAATTCCCCCACGGGGAATATCGTTCAGAGGCTTGCTGGCCATCGTTTGTAGATTCACTCTGTTCGCAGGCTTCCTGCCATTACAGTTCGCGCTAGGTATGTATATCCTGTTCATGATGTTTATTTGGCTTCCTGGCGGTTTCTGCGGAGTTAAGGATGTCCTTTTGCCTTTTTTGGGAAGATTAGCAGTAACAATTGGGCTGTTTTTGCTGTGGCTAGCTATCGGCAAAGAGTTGCTCAAAGTGCTATCTGATTTAGAACGGGTGTTGCTGACTTATTTCGGTGTGCAGCAGCTCCTGTTCGATGGAACGGGCTTTGAATTTCGTCAACACATATTTGGAGAAGGCGACAATTGGCTGACAGGGCGAAAATCAAAAATTAAGTCTGTAAAAAGAATTCCCTTGCAAGCTGTAACTGTCGAGACTGAGAGGGAGATATATTCCTGTGGCGAGGGGCTGACTGAAGCTGAGCGCGACTGGTTAGTGCGAGAGATAGAAAATTGGGTCTCTCAAGAATGAGTCCGCACTGGGGACTTTAGTCCTTCCCTCTCAGGATGGGGTGAGGCTAAAGCCCTCACTGCAAACAGCCGTTAAAGATAAGATAACTTACGTTGCTACCTACAAGTCTAAGTATCTAGATCCCCCCAAACCCCCCTTAAAAAGGGGGGCTTTGAGTATTCCCCCCCTTTTTAAGGGGGGGCTAGGGGGGGATCTCACCTGACTGACTGGCAAGTAGCATCTTGAGTTAAGATACTGGCAGCGATAGTCAAGGAAATTTGAAGTTGGGACAGAGGATAAATTTCTCATGCTGCAAACGGAACAGGTATTAAACCGGCGCTATAGACTCAAACAGCAATTAGGGCTGAATGCCAGCCGGCAAACTTGGCTGGCGGAGGATTTGGAAGCGCAGGAGCGGGTGACGGTCAAGCTGCTGGCGTTCAGCCCCCAGATGCAGTGGGAGGAATTCAAACTGTTTGAGCGGGAGGCGAAAGTCCTCCAACAGCTGAATCACCCCCGGATTCCCCGCTATCGCGATTATTTTTCCCTGGATGAGGCAGAAGGTGCCGGCTTGCCTTGGTTTGGGTTAGTGCAGGATTATATTGCCGGTGAATCCCTGCGACAGCGGCTGGATAGGGGCGAGCGCTTTGCGGAATCCCAGGTGCGCTCAATCGCCACCCAGGTGCTGGAGATTTTGGCTTACTTGCACGAACTCAGCCCGCCGGTGCTGCACCGGGACATCAAACCGAGCAATCTGATTTTGGGAAAAGATGGCAAAATCTATCTCGTAGATTTTGGAGCCGTGCGAGACAGAGCCGCCGCCGAGGGCGTCACCTTCACCGTTGTGGGGACAGCCGGCTACGCGCCGGTGGAGCAGTTTTGGGGAAAAGCCGTGCCGGCATCCGACCTCTACGCCCTGGGAGCCACTCTTATCCACCTGCTGACCGGCACCCCACCAGCAGATTTGCCGCAGAGTGATTTGCGCATTCAATTTCGCGACAGGGTTAACATCCGTCCCGCGTTTGCCCGCTGGATTGAAACCCTGACAAACCCCGCCCTAGAACAGCGATTCAGCACTGCCCGCCAAGCCCTAGAGGCGCTTAAAACAGGGCGTCTCCCCGGAGAGAAAAGCTCAACTGACCCCCAGCCCCTGAGCAGAATTCGCTACCTTCGTCTGGGGATAGTTGCCTTACTCCAAGTATCTGCCATTGGTGTTTGCTTCATTATTTTGCGTGAGGCGTTCCGCCCGTTTCCCATTTCCTATACCCAAAGAGCAGCGAGCTATCAAGTCCATGAGATCAGCAGGGCCCAGGAAGCTTACTTTAGAGAAAAAAAAGCCTTTTCCCGGAATATAGCCGGTCTGGGACTTGACCTTAAACGTGCCTCAGGAAACTACGCATATTCAACTAGGGCCTCCGCACAAGCTGCATTTAACTACGCGATATCCCGGAAGGACGATCACAAGAGCTATATCGGCGCTGTCTTCGCAGTGCAGGCGGACTATCCGGGCGCTATTAAGGGCGAAATGACCATGAAGACAATCCTGTGTGAGGGGAAGTCCCCCGCTGTAATTGTACCGGCACTTCCAACCTATCAAAATGGTGTCCTGGCCTGTGGCGAAAATACCATAAAAGTGGGCGAGTGACAGCAGGTTGGGGGGTGCGTTTGCCGCCGGCGCAACCCACCCTGCGAATACCGGCAGAGGATTTAACAAGCGGCTGAGCGGTGCCGGTCTTGCACTGGTGGCACTTGCAAGGCGAGCGGCACCATCTATCTATGGCCGGTGGCGCTTTGACAAACCAGTGCTGAATCCAGACCGCCGGCAGTTAGGACAGTCCAAGGACAGAAGAGACGCGACTGGGCGTTCTGCAGACAAGACCTGTCGCGTGCGCTCAAGGACAGTGGGACAGACAAGATGCCGGTCAGGCGGGGCACAGCACAGACAGCCCCTGGTACGGCATCGCGCCTCAAAAACTTGTGGTGTCTCGCGTCCCAACCAATTTGGCAACTGGTACAACCAACAGTGAACCATCCTCTCTCTTGTTTAGTCTAACCCTATACAACAAACAAATGCGCTGTTGCCGCACACCTAAAAACTAGAAATTTTTCCAGTTATGAACAAGATGAAAGCTTTGTCCTTCTTGCCGGGCGCTATTGCTTTGATGCTAGCCGTTTCCCCCATCATTCCCGCATTTACCAATCCGGCTTTTGCTGGCCCTGGCGGGATGGGTGAGCGGGGAATGAAATTCAATCAACTGAACTTGACCGAAGCTCAGCAGGCACAAATGAAACAAATTCACGAGGCAGCTCGGCAGCAAATGGATGCTATTCTCACCCCCGAGCAGAAGGCACAAATGCAGGCTGATCGGGATCAGCGGCAACGGCCCAACATCAATTTGACTGAAGAGCAAAAAGCCAAAATGAAAGCGATTCGGGAAAATGCTCAGAGCCAGATGGAAGCCCTTTTGACTGCTGAGCAAAAACAAAAGCTTGAGGAATTGCGCCAGCAACGGCGTGAGCGCCGGCAGCAGCAACAGCAATCCAACTAGGGCTACAGAAGTAGGGTGGGTTAGGCGTCAGCCGTAACCCACCAGCAAAAATTAGCAAAAAGTAGTGCCGGTTAGGCGTCAGCCGTAACTCACCGGCCCAGCCCGTAAATTTCAAAAATTTTTTACCCTTTTCATGGGCAGAGATATATTTATAGCGTTTCTAAGTTGGGTGAACTATGGCCCAGAAACCCGGTTTCTTTAAGAAACCGGGTTTCTGTATCCCAGCGGTTGCGCCAATCATCTAGAACTGCTATACTTTCTCCTTCTAAGCAATCACCAAGCCATCTTTAACGTGAATCGTGCGGCGAGTTTGGGCAGCAATATCCGGTTCGTGCGTGACAATAACTATAGTGATGCCTTGACGGTTTAAATCACTCATTAAATCCATCACTTCCTCAGAGGTTTGCGTGTCTAGCGCTCCAGTCGGTTCGTCTGCGAGAACAAGAGCGGGACGGTTCACGAGAGCGCGAGCTATCGCAACTCGCTGTTGCTGTCCGCCAGAAAGCTGACTGGGACGATTTAATAACCGCTCTGCCAAACCGACGCGAGTCAGCGCTTCCTCGGCGCGGCGGCGGCGCTCAGACTTAGGAATGCCGGCGTAAACCATCGGCAGCATAACATTTTCCAGTGCCGTAGAGCGGGGGAGCAAATTAAACTGCTGAAACACAAAACCAATCTGCTGATTGCGAATATACGCTAACTCATCATCACTGAGCGCGGTCAGATTTCTGCCGTCCAGAATATAGTGCCCACTTGTGGGCCGGTCCAGACAGCCAATGATGTTCATTAGCGTGGACTTGCCAGAACCAGACACGCCCATAATCGCGATATACTCGCCCTCTTCAATATTGAGATTAATTCCCTTGAGAACGGGGACTTCCATTTCGCCGAGGCGATAGTTTTTGGTAATCTCTTCCATCCAGATCGTAGTTGCCATACTGCGATAATAATAGTTTTAAAAGTCCGCGAAGGCGGACTTTGTTTGTATAGCCGCGATTTCAATCGCCAGGGGGGATCGGGAAAAACGGGATGCTCCCCCTTTAATCGCTGCGCAATGCCGCGATCGGATCGAGCCGTGAGGCATTCCGAGCCGGGATAACTCCAGCAATCAGTCCAACACTCAAAGCCAGAACAAGTCCAGCGAAAACTGACCACAGGGAGACGACAAAAGGAAAACTAAATGCCTGAGAAGCTGCAAAAGCAAAGCCCACACCGATAGCGACGCCGAGCGCCCCTCCCAGAACAGAAACCAAAATCGCTTCGCTCAGAAATTGACTCATTATAGCACTGTTCGTCGCTCCTATAGCTTTGCGGATGCCGATTTCGCGGGTGCGCTCCACCACAGAAACCAGCATGATGTTGGCAATGCCGATGCCTCCAACAACCAGAGAAATGCCGGCAATCGCGCCCACGAGAACCGTGAACATTCCCACCACGCTGCTGAAGGTGTTGATGATGTCAATCTGATTGCTGATGCGAAAGTCGTCCGGTTTTGGCGGATAAATGTTGTGGCGAATTCGCAGCAAGTTACTCACCTGAAACTGCGCTGCTTCCAGTTGTACCTGGTCTTTTGCTTTCAGCCAAAATCCATTAATTGCCGTGCCCGTAAGAGAGTTGTTGCCCACAAGCCGGGAAGACATATTCGTCAGGGGAATGTAAACCCGGTCGTCCTGATCCTGTCCGCCAACAGAGCCTTTTGACTCCATGATGCCAATCACCGTGTAGCGTGCGTTCTGAATCCGCAGGCTGGCACCAATTGCCGGCTCTCCAGCAGCGAACAAGTCACTGTAGACTTTGCTGCCCAACAGCACAACTGCTTGGGCATTATCCATCTCTTCCTGGGTGAAAAACTGCCCTTGTTGCGGGTAAATTTCTTTCACAGTGGGGTAGTTCAGGTCAACCCCCAGGATAAAAGTGGAGGTATTGTTCTCGCCATACACCACCTGTCCATTTCGCTGCAAAAAGGCCGTCACGGCTTCCGCCGCCGGCACCTGTTTGGCGACCGCTTGCGCATCTTCCCAAGTCAGCGTGGATGCCGAACCAAATCCCTGACCGATGCCGCCAGAACGCGCTATTCCTGCCAGCACCAGCATAACATTTGTTCCCAATGATTGGATCTGTTTCTCCGTTGCCTTTTGCACTCCCTGCCCAACCGATGTTACCGTAATCACAGAGGCAATGCCGACAATAACTCCCAGCATCGTCAGACTCGTGCGCAGGCGATTGCTCCACAGCGCTTCCACTGCCATTGTCACCACTTCCAGCAGGGAAATTTTCACCGGACGAATTCGATTTAACTTTCCCATAATACCCTCATCCTCCACCTCTTCTGCCGCCGCCAGAACCGCCCGGACCGGGTGGACCCATCCCTGGAAACATCGGGGGCGTTCTGGAAGCTGGGCGTTCTCCCTTGGGAAAGCTAATCAGAACTTTGTCGCCTTCTTCTAACCCTGAAACAACGACCGTCTTGTCCTCCACCGTGACGCCCGTGGTGATGAGTTGAAATTTAGGCCGGCCATTTTCTCCTTTACCCCCCACATAAACGCCCGTTCCCTGCTGCTGGCGCACGATTGCTATCGTTGGAACCACTAGGGCATTATCCAGCTTGCCCACGTTAAACTTGACGCTGACATTCATGCCCACCTGTAACAGATTTTCGGGATCTTCCAGCGATATGTGAACCTCAAAGTTGGTGACGTTCTGCTCGACAGTGGACTGGGTTGCTACTTGCGTGACCTTTCCCTTAAAGGACTTGCCTGGATAGGCATCCGCTTCAATCGAGACGCTTTGCCCAACTTGAATTTTTGATACGCTCGTCTCGGCAACTTTGGCAACAATTTCGTTATTGGAAGCTAGCGCCAGAATAGAAGATGAAGTGGCTGACGAAACAGAACTGCTAGAAGTGGTAGGCGTGACGAAGGAACCCGGCTCGGCGTATTTGCGCGTCACAATGCCGCTAAAAGGAGCGCGAATTACAGTATCGTCAATTTGTGTTTGCACAGAAAGCAAAGAACCCTCCGCACTCATCACTTGAGCCTTTGCTTGTGCGATTTCTTCCTTTCGCGCACCGGCTTCCTGCAAATTGAGTGCCTGTTTGGCCTGTTCTACCTGTGCCTTTGCCTGTGCTATCTCTTCGGGACGGGCACCGGCTCGCACCAAGTTGAGCGCCTGTTTCGCCTGTTCTACCTGTGCCTTTGCCTGTTCAATTTCTTCCTTTCGCGCACCGGATTGCTGCAAGTTTAGCGCCTGTTTTTCCTTTTCAACCTGTGCTTTCGCACTCTCATAAGCGCTGCGCGAGCTGTCAAGTTCCCGCAGGGATATCGCACCGTCTTTATAAAGCTGCTGGTTCTGATTGTAGGTGAGTTCCGCCTGTTGCAAATTGGCTTTTGCGGAAGCAACTTGAGCTTGCGCACCGGCAATTTCTTGGGGGCGATTCCCCGCCTGCAGCCGGTCGAGATTCGCCTGTGCGGATGCCAGTTGCGCTTCGGCTTGGGCGATTTCTTGGGGGCGATTCCCCGCCTGCAGCCGGTCGAGATTCGCCTG
>JALOOK010000531.1 GCA_025454445.1 Oscillatoria sp. Prado101
AAAAGGTTGAAACAGCTTGCCGATTTCATCAGGGGCAATCCCCGCGCCGGTGTCGGTAACATCAAAGGTAATTGGGCATTGGGCATTGGGCATTGGGGACTGATTGTTTTGCCCGATGCCCGATGCGCTATCGCCCACTCTCACTCCGGCACGCACGCTCCCAAATTGGGTAAACTTAATCGCGTTGCTCAGGAGGTTAATCAGGACTTGGCGCAGCTTGACCTGATCGGTGCGGATGTGCTGGGGGACACCGGCGGTGCGCTCAAAAATCAGCTGCAATCCCTTCTCGCTAGCTGGCAGACGGAACAGATTTTCCAGCTCGTCCAGCAGGGAATAGAGGTCGAAATTGCTGGGGGTGAGCGTCATGCGCCCCGCTTCAATCTTGGAGAGGTCGAGGACTTGGTTAATTAGAGTGAGCAGGTGTTCGCCACTGCGGTGAATAATCTGCTGATTTTCTTGCTGTTCCGCAGAAAAGTTAGGGCTGTGACTCATCAGTTGAGAGAACCCGATAATCGCATTCAGGGGAGTCCGCAATTCGTGACTCATATTGGCGAGGAAGGTGCTTTTAGCGCGGTTGGCGGCTTCGGCTGCTTCTTTGGCTTTTTCCAGTTCGGCTTGAGCTTTTTTGCGGTCGGTAATCTCCACGACAACAGCTCCGACTCCCGCAGGGCGATTTTCTGCGCCGGGAATGGGGAAATAGGAAACCTCCCAGGTACGCTGAACCCCAGGCTGGCTGGGAACTTCTCCGCTCACTTCTAAATTCAGCACCGGCTCACCGGCACTCAAAACTTGCCAGTAGAGAGGTTCCAGGGTGGGAGCGAAATCGGGTAAGACTTCCCGAATGGTTTTGCCAATATGTTCCCCGACCGGCAAGCCGTTAATCTCTGCTAGGATTTCATTGATTTGCACATACCGCAGCTGGCTGTCCACAACACACAGCCCCACCGGCGCAGAGGCAAAAAAAGCATTGAGCCGAGCTTCTCGCAGTACCAGTTCTTGCTGGAGGGCTTTGCGGTCGGTAATATCCATAACAGTGCCAAATAGCCGGACAATCTGCCCGAAATCATTCAAAACAGGCTCCCCTCTCGCTTCGATGTGGCGGATTGCCCCATCGGCGCGGATAATTCGTATATTGGCCTCAAACCGCTGTCCCGCACGGGCTTTCTCCTCGATGAGTTTCAAATAGAATTCCCGCTCGTCTGGATGAATGTATTTGATTGATTCACCCGGTTGAAAGGCGGGCAAGCCGGGGTCAAGACCGTGAATGCGGTATAGTTCTTCAGTCCAAGTGGTTGTTTGTGTGGCGGCTTCCCACTCCCAACTGCCAATATGGGCGACTCTCTGGGCTTCCCGCAGTTTTGCTTCGGTTTGCTTGCGTTCGGCAATTTCTCGCTCTAACCGGGCGTTGATGCTGACTAGCTCAGCAGTCCTTTCCGCTACTCGGGCTTCTAGGGTGCGATAGGACTCAGCTAGCATCTCCTGGGTGTGCTGGCGCTCGCTAATATCATAAAAGGCAGTGATGCCGTAGATAATTTTGCCTGACTCATCAAACACCGGAATCGAGCGCATTTCCAAGGGAACAATTGTTTCGTTGCGGTGAATCTCAATATCGTCAGCGGAGACTGTTTCCCCTTTTAAAGAGTGCAAGGCTGGCAGTTCCTCAGTGGGATACAGCTCACCGGTGCCCGCACGACAGATGTGATATACTTCTGCAAATTCTTCCGGTCTGGTTTCCGGTACGAGTCCCTGACCCAGGAGCTGTTTGCCCGCCTGATTCATGTACACTAATTCCCCACCAGCGGCAATAATCAACAAGCCCACTGGCACAGCTTCCAAGAATTGAAAGACTCGCCGCTCACTTTCAGAGAGCGCCTGATTCAATGCCGCCATTTCGGCAAAGGAGGTTTGCAGCTGTTTGGCCATGCTGTTGAAAGACAGCCCCAGTTCCCCAACCTCATCGGCGCGTTGAATTTGTAGCTGCTGCTGCAAATTGCCCTTAGCGATATCTTTGACAGCAACATTTAAGGCGTGAATGGGCTGCGTCACCCAGCGAGCTGTGAGAAAGCCGCATCCTGTGGCCACTAGCAGCGTCAAAAAGCACAGCGCAGCAGTCATGCGCGTATTTGCATCGATCTGCTCCATGAAGTCAGATTCTGGCACAACCACCACAATCAGCCAGTCGAGACCGAATTTGTCCTGGTAAGGCGTAACGCGCACAAAAGTCCGCCTGTTTTTTATGCTCAGGTCAAGCTGTTGCGGCGTTTTAATATCCTGGAGAGTGCCGAAATGCGCGAGCAGTTGCTTGGCAGTTTCTTGAATGGTAAAATCGCTGCTGTCGGCAGCGCTCAGCCGGCGTTCTGCGCCCTTAACGAGTTTGTAGGAAGGCTTGTCGCTCGAACTCGCCACCAGCAGTCCAGAGGGTTCTGTGACAAACACCACTCCCGACTTACCAACTCTTAATTTTCGCAGGAACTCCCCGATTTTTGACACACTGAGGTCAATTCCAAAGACACCGAGAAGTTGGTGCCGGTCGCTGTATACAGGATAGCTGGCAGAAATCGCTAATTCCTCCGGAATATCCGCCCAGTTGTACAGGGGGCTCCAGATGGGTTTGCCGGCGGCGACGGCACTGCTGTACCAAGCGGCGGCATTGGGATTTTGATTTTCGTAAATTTTATTGAGATAGGCGCGATTCCCCCGGCTATCTGGAGCGTAGGAATAAAGTTTCTTGAGGTTAGGCTTTGACCGCTCGGCAATTTCTAAGACTCCACTGACATACCCAACCCCAATAAATTCCCCTTCTTGATTGCCGTAGTTGATATAGGTGAAGTCGTACAGTTGCTGCTGTCGCCAGAAGTATTTCCCCAGGCTTTTAAAGTTCTTCAGGTCTAGAATGCCTGTATCAATCGCCTCCCAGTTGAGGCGGTTGACATTTTGCGCCGCAGTTAAGTAACTGTGCAAGTGCTGGTAAGTGCGCTCGCTGACTTCCGCCATCAACAGGTTAGCCAGGTTCGCAACCGCCTTCTCCCCGTTTTTAAAGGAAAGATACCCAACTAACCCCACCGCACCGGCGATTTGCAAGACAAAGGGAACAATCAGGACAGTGCGCAGGGTAAGTTTCCCAGCAACTTTGGCAATCAGGCGATTGAGAGGGTTGAAGGACATAGGAGGACTTAAAGTTTTTTTTAGCGAATCGGGACGCCAGCGCACCCCAGGCTGATAATTAATGCCGGTCGCACCGGTAGCATCCCATTTTTGCACAGATTATCACCCTCACCCCCCGGTCCCCCCCTCTCCCATCAAGGGAGAGGGGGGAAA
>JALOOK010000108.1 GCA_025454445.1 Oscillatoria sp. Prado101
GATGCCGGTGGCGGTTGTCGCGGTGAAGGATGCCGGCACGTTCAAACTGGCATTTGGGCCAAATAGGATGCCGGCTGGGTTCATTAAGAATAGGTTGGAGTTCCCCCCGCTGACTTGGATTAACCCATTGATATAAGAAGCGTCGCCCCCAACGACGCGCCCCAGGATATTGCGGATATCGGGATTGCTGAGGAAATTGGCCGTCTCTCCAGAACTCAGGCCAAATTTCTGAAAACTGTGGAAAAGATTCGCGCCATCGCTTGACAGGGAGCCCCCCTGTATGTTAAAGGTATTCCCCTCTGGCGTCACCGTGGTGCCGGTGCCGTCCGGTGCCGGTGTGATTGGTGGGACTTGGGCAAGTGCCGGTTTGGCAGAGGCAAGTGAGCCGAACAAAGAAACAATAAGCAGCAACGAGCTCAATGAGCCGGCGGCGAATTTCATAACTTAAATAGAACGATTTGCGCTTCTGATAATCTTATATTACTCTACATTAATTTTTCACAATTGGCAAGATCGCTCCCCGATTTTCCTGAAAGTCTTGCGGTTCGGGGTGTTTCGCCCGCCTCCCGACGTAGGGGGCCGGTTTATAGCTGTAGGCACTTGGATTAGGGACACGGGGATCGGAGGGAGCGCCTGTCCTACGCCTTGTAGAGCAGCAGCTACATTGGTCAGGACATTAATGGCATGGCCCTTTTGCGTGATGCCCTTTTGCGTGATGCCCTTTTGCGTTCTGGCCATGCATGCCGGTTCAGTCTTTGGGGTGCCGCACTCTCGCGCTCCCCACCCTACTTACTGTTGGCAATCTGCAATTTGCTCAAAAAAGTTTAGCACATAAAGCCGAATTTGTCAAGAAAGTCTGCCGACTTTATAACTTTAGGACTTGCGCAGCGAAACTTAATATGGTGTGGTGCCGGTTACGAATCGCGCGTTCCCCACCCTACAGATAGAGGGTTTTGCCAGACTGGCGCATTTGCCGCCTTGCCGGTGACGAACTGACCAGTTTAGCCTCACAGGCGAGCTTATGCCAATATAGCAATTCTAAATCCTTCGTGTAAATTTCAGAAACCCGGTTTCTTTAAGAAACCGGGTTTCTGGCCCCCAGCAGTTGCGCAAATCATTTATAACTGCTAGAGAGCCATTCTAATTTATTTGTTAAAATTATTTTTTTTATAGACCGCCACGAGGTTATAAAAAAAATGTTCACTCCTCAAGAATAAACCGCTATAAGTGTACTGATTTGCCACAGCAGACTGACGCACAGGCTCCGATCGCAGGGATTGGGGAAACACCGAAGTCCCACAAAATCCCCAAATCCCCAAATCCCGGCCCCATTCCCAGTCCCGCCGGCAACAGCCAAAGGCCAAAGGCGGGGAATCCCTGCCGGGTGCCAGCGGCACATAAGTTAAAATTTAGTAATGGTTTTTACAACAGATTCTGAAGACTTGTTAAATATAGTAAATTCCCCTTGCCATCAGCGCCGATTGTTTGATAAAACTAAGCATAACTGCTCATGCAGGACATTCCCAGATAAAAAGTTTGAGAGGGTAATTATGACTATTTGGCTCAACGAACAGATCGATCCGTGCGGTATCCTTCAGGCTTGCATAGCCTGCTGCAGTGAATCTCAGGCCCAAGAATGCCACGAATCATTCGAGAGCAATTTGACCGACGGCCAAAAGGCGAGCGGTTGGATGGCCAGAATCCGCACGGTCAGTTCCTGGGATGAAGTGCCGGCTAGCGCTTTGAAGCTGTGCTAGCAGGAGTGGCTAGCAGTTAACCGTTGAGAGTCAGTGGGGAATTGGCCATCTCATAGGCCCAGTGACGTCCAGGCGCACGGTCAGCTGCTAGCGGCTCAACATCCGGTTGATTAATTTTAATATTCAACCGCCCTAACCAATAGATGGTAACAAAGCGAGATAAATTAATCTAAACAGATTAAACAGAATAGAGAGAAGGCATCAGTCTGCCGAGGGGGCTTGCTTGGGCAAGCGCAGCCGGTTCGACTGGATGGGGCCGAGGATCTGATTGAGCGAGCGGAGCTGCTCAGCTGTGCCCATACAGATTAAAGAGTCTGCCGGCATTAATTTCGTGTCGGCAGTCGGGCCACCGATGAGGGTGCCATCGGCGCGGCGAATCGCCAGAACCAAGGCACCGGACTGGGAGCGCAGCTTGGCGTCTCGCAGGCTTTGGCCCACATAAGGGCAGGTTTGATCAATGCGAAACTCTTCGAGATAGAAAGAGCGATCTGCGCCGGTAATAATGCCGTCCACAAAGTCCATCACTTGGGGTCTGAGCGCCGCCGCCGCCATGCGCTTACCGCCGGTGATGTAAGGCGAGATGACGGCATCAGCACCGCCGCGCTGCAGCTTTTGCACAGCTTCTTCAGTGCTGGCGCGGGCGATGGCCCGCACTTGAGGATTGAGCGTCTTGGCAGACAGAACAGTATAAAGATTTTCCGCATCAGAAGGCAGCGCCGCCACCAAGCAAACCGCCCGCTCAATGCCGACTTCGAGCAGGGTGGCGTCCAGGGTGGCATCGCCTTCAAAAGCAATGTAACCCAGCTGCTGAGCCACCTGGATTTGTTCGGCGTCGGAGTCGATAGTCACAAACGGGATGCCTTCTGCCTTGAATTCCAAGGCAATTTGACGGCCAGTGCGACCGAACCCGCAGAGAATGTAATGGCCAGATAAAGTGTTAATCAAGCGTCGCTGTCGCTGCAATAAAATTCCTTGTTGAAAGTAGCCCTGAATCAGGGCTTCTGTAAATCGGTTCACAACATAACCGATATTGAACAGCCCCATCAAAATCAGGGCGATTGTAAACAAACGGCCCCGGTTACCGAGGGGGTGAATCTCTCCAAACCCAACGGTTGCTAGGGTGCTCACCGTCATGTAAATGGAGTCTAGCCAGGGCCATCCCTCGACCCGCCAGTACCAGAGCGTGCCAAGCAAAAGCAAACTTGAGAAGGCAATCGCACCTGTAATTAACTCGTTGCGAATGCGCCGGTACTGGCGCTCAATGTCAGATTGAGATTTAAAGATATCGGCAGGCTTCACTTAAGTGGCAGATGGCGGTCAAAAAATTGATAATAGACAATAGAAGGATAACTCCTATTCAATTCAGATCGGGCATAAAAAATTCAGCTATGTATGTACTAATTGGTGGGGCCGGGCTTGTTGGCCTAAATTTAGCGCAAAGGCTGGTCGAGCTGGGACATACCGTTGCCCTGATCGACATCGATCCAGCAGCGTGCCGTTACGCCCGCGAACAAGTAGGGGCAATGGCCTTTGAAGGCAGCGCTGTCAGTACGGATGTGCTCTTGGAAGCAGGCATTCGCAAAGCAGACTCCCTAGCGGCGGTTTTGCGGGATGACGCCCTGAATCTGGCGATGGTGACCCTAGCCAAGCACTACGGCGTCTCTCACATACTTGCTCGCATGCGCCACCGGGATTTTGAGCAGCCCTATCGGATTGCAGGGGCGCATCACATCATCAGTACAGTAGAGCTAGCCGTTTCTACCATGGTGAATGCCATCGAATATCCGCAAGTCGAATCGATGATGCATTTTGAGCAAGGTCAGATTGAAGTGCTCAAACTCTCCATTCCCAGTCAGGGCCATGTGGTGGGTCGCAGCTTAGCTCAAATTGCCCAAGACTCTAGGTTTCCCCAGGGTTCTTTAATTATTGGCTACCAGCCCCATCCCCATACAGATTTGGTGATTCCCAATGGCAGTACGGTACTCGATCCCCACTCAACCGTGCTGATCGTCACCAAACCGGGGTCGCTGCACCCAATGATTGATTTTATCCAGGGTTGAGATCAGTCATCTTCCAGTGCCAAAAGTTGCTCGTTGATAGCCTGCAAGCGCTCTCGCGCCACCTCCTCCGAGAGAATCCGCTTTCGCACAGCTTCGACGATCGCTCCTTTTTCTGCCAGCAGCAAGCGCCGCCGAATGGCATCGAGTTTGGTTCGTTCGCCGATCATCAATTGATCCGGACGGCGGTTGTAGAAGTCCCTGAGCGCCTTTTCCGAGCGAGCCACTCGCACTTGATAGCTGGAGCGCATCTCCTCATAGACGGACTTGGGCAGCACCCCTGCCTTCAGCAGGCTGTCCAGTTCCTCCTGGGCGGCCTTGGCTGCCATAAGCTGGGCTTGTAACTCCTCAATTTGCTGGTCAGAAGCTGACAGGTGAGAAATTTGCAACTGCTTTACCAGCCAGGGCAAGCTCACCCCTTGGCCAATCAGGGACAGCAGCACTGTACCAAATACCAAAGCAATCAGTTCCCCCCGTCCGGCTACGCTTGGAGGTATACTCAGGGCGAGAGCCATTGAGAGAGAGCCTTTGATATTGCCGAGAAACAGGACGTGCTGCCAGCGCAGGGGGACTGGACGGTCAAACCAGCGCACTACTGCCAGAAGGGGATAAACTGAGAGGATTCTCCCGACTTGGTAGGCTAGAACAGCCAGCAGAACCGCTGGCAGCGTCCGCCACAGGGTCAGCAGGTCTATTTCTAAGCCAATCAGCAGGAAGATAAAGGTATTCACCCCAAACCCAGCATATTCCCAGAAGCTCAGCAGCGTCACCCGACTCGACGCCGAAACACTCCCGGAAAGCCCGATATTTCCCACAATCAGCCCCGCCACCACCACAGCCACCACGCCTGACACCTGGAGAAATTGCCCAATCTGGAAAGCGCCCAGCGATACAGCCACCGTCAGCAAAATACTGCTGAGAGGATCGTCAGACTGGGTGAACAGGGCGGTAGTCAAGTATCCCAGGGCCAGTCCTACCAGCGTTCCGCCCACGATAACCACAAACAGGTTTTGCAGCCCTTCCAGGAATGTCAGGGAGCCTGTCTTCTGGACTTGCAAAATCAGGTTGAATAGTACGAGGGCTGCGCCATCATTGAAAAGGCTCTCTCCCTCAACGATGGTGGACAGGCGAGACGGCACCGGCACCTCGTTGAAGACCGCAATCACGGAGACGGTGTCCGTAATCGCCAGAATTACCCCAACCAGCAGGGCGGGTATCCACGCCAGCCCCAGTCCGAATTTCAACAGCACCGCTGTCACGCCGGAAGCAAGCACCACCCCAGGCCCAGCGAGGAGCCCAATGGGCCCGATCGTGCTTCGCAGCCGGCTGATGTCGGTATTGATAGCCGCTTCAAACAGCAGCACCGGCATAAATAGATTAAAAATCAGGGAAGAATCCAAACCGATGCGCCGGGGCAGTAGCTCTGTAATGGCCAGACCGGCCAGTACCAGACCTGTAACGTAGGGAACGCGAAGCCGGCGGGACAGCAGGGCGACGCCGGTGGCTACGAGCAAGAGGATAATCAGGACGGTGACTAGCTCCGCCACCTTCTCTTGATGCTGGAGCGCCGCTCCGCTGGCGGGTGCGGTCAGGAGAAACGGTTGCGGCAAAAGCCACTGGGCTGCTTTTCCCATCAATAGCATGCTGTGCATCGCGATTTAAATTCCCCGTACAAGCCGATTTTCGTCCGCCAGTGCACTTTCGCTCAGTTCCTGGCAACTGATCTATAGCACGCCTGCGAGGCTCGCCGACCGGCAATCAGGGCGGTAGAGCCCGCAAAATCTAATTTACACCTGTTGCCGCGCCCGAATTTGCAGTTATACATACAGATTTAGATTGTGTTAAGCCGCAGAGAATGGCAGTTGGGCTGACATAAGATCGAGTGTAGTTGAACCCAGCTTCAGAATTCAGGAAAACAGGAGCAATCTGTGAGTCCAGAAACCCTGATTGAAAAGACACCTGTAGCCGCCGTTAGTGAGGGGGCTCCGCAGGACCTGCCGGCACCGTTCAGTCCAGACAGCTTTGACAGCTGCGTGATGGCCACTTATGGGCGATTTCCCCTGGCCCTAGAGCGCGGTGCCGGCTGCCGCGTTTGGGACACACAGGGGCGGGAATATCTCGACTTTGTGGCCGGTATTGCCACTTGTACCTTGGGGCACGCTCACCCAGCAATGGTGGAAGCGGTGACGCGACAAATTCAAACACTGCACCACGTTTCCAATCTTTATTACATCCCCGTGCAAGGCCAGCTGGCCCAGTGGCTCGTGGAGCATTCCTGCGCGGAGCGGGTGTTTTTCTGCAACTCCGGCGCGGAAGCGAATGAAGGGGCGATAAAACTCACCAGAAAATACGCCCACACCGTCTTAAACATCAAAGAGCCAGTCATTTTGACCGCGCACGCCAGTTTCCACGGGCGCACTCTAGCGGCGATTACCGCCACCGGCCAGCCCAAGTACCAGAAGCACTTTGACCCGCTGGTGCCCGGGTTTCACTATGTGCCTTACAACGATATTGAAGCGCTGGAAGCGGCGATTGCCGAGCTGGATAAAGACGAGCGGCGGGTTGCCGGCATTCTGCTGGAACCCCTGCAAGGGGAAGGCGGCGTCCGTCCGGGAGAGGCCGCTTACTTCCAGCGGATTCGGCGTCTCTGCGACGAAAAGGGCATTCTGCTGATTCTAGATGAAGTCCAAGCTGGCATGGGCCGCACCGGCAAGCTGTGGGGCTACGAGAATTTGGGCGTTGAGCCAGATGTCCTCACCTCTGCCAAAGGACTCGGTGGGGGGATTCCCATCGGTGCTCTGCTGTGCAAGTCTTTCTGCGATGTCTTCAAACCCGGAGATCACGCCAGCACCTTTGGCGGCAATCCCTTCGCCTGTGCGGTGGCGCTCGCTGTCTGCCAGACCCTGAAGCGGGAGAGCCTGCTGGCCAATGCGCGGGAGCGGGGCGAGCAGTTGCGAGCCGGTCTGTCGGCAATTGCCGGCAAATTTCCCGACCGGATTGCCGAGGTGCGGGGTTGGGGTTTAATCAATGGGATGGAGCTGCGCTCCTCTGATGGGCCCGACAGCTCCGACAGCCAGCTGACCTCGATTGATGTGGTGAGAGCGGCGATGGCGGAGGGCTTGCTGCTGGTGCCAGCCGGTCCCAAGGTGGTGCGGTTTGTCCCGCCGCTGACGGTGACAGCCGGTGAAGTAGACCGAGCTTTGCAAGCGGTTGAGCGAGCGCTGGCAGTCCTGACAGAATAGGCACCTTGGGGCAATCCCGGAGATCTAGCGCTAGCCACTAAGGTTAGAACATTAGAGCTTGCGGTTGGAGGTCCCGCCTGCCCTACGCCTGTCCTGAGAATATAAGGCGTAGGACAGGCGTCCCGCCTGTCCTTTGTGTCCTAATCTAAGTGAATAATGCTATAACAGCCCTAAGTGGGGGAATTTGAGCGATACAGGCTGGGTTGGGAAAAACTGGCGTAAGACGGCGCGGGCTGCGGCACGCCTGAGCGCGGCGGCTCGTGCCGGTAGCTCCCGCCTTGCGGTTCGATGTAGAGTCCAATCGCTCCGTCGAGCCTGGCATTGGCCAGGTTGGCCCCACTCAAGTTCGCCCCACTCAGGTTAGCCCCACTCAAGTTGGCATTCAGCAAGTTGGCTGCAGTCAGGTTCGCTCCAGCTAGGTTGGCGTCGCTCAAGTCGGCACCCACTAAGCGAGTGTCATTCAGGTTGGCATTGGACAGATTCGCCGCCACCAGTTCCGCATGGCCGAGATTGGCTCCTCCCAGGTTGGCTCCGCTGAGGTTGGCGCGGTTGAGTTTGGCCCCGATCAGGTTAGCGCCGTCCAAGTCAGCACCGCAGAGGTTAGCTTCTTCTAGTTTGGTGTTGACAATATTGGCAAAACCCAGGTCAGCACCGCACAGGTTGGCGCGGTTGAGTTTGGCATCCAACAGGTTGATGCCCTCAGCGTCGATCCCCCGCAGGTCAGCAGACACTAAGTCCGCTGCTACCAAGTTGGCAAAACACATATCGGCACCGCTCAAGTTAGCGCCACTCAGATTGGCACCGTGCAGGTTAGCAAACATCAGCTTAGCACCCTCCAGGTAGGCACCGCTGAGGTTGAACTGAGCTAGGTTAGCCTCACTCAGGTCGCCCCCCTGACACTGTTTCGTTTGCAGCAACCGTTTGACGTGGGCGCTATTGGCCGCCATCGCTGTCTTAACCTGTGTGCTATTTCCTGCCATATTTCTCCCTTGTCATGTCATAATTCGGTATGTTTTCATCCGGAAAGGGCGCTTGTTTTTCGTGCTGTAAATTTTTCGCCTCACCTGGCACAACTGGGGCGCTTTCAGGCAGCAAAGAGCAGGAAGTGGGGAGAAACGACAGCGAGTTTTATATCTGGAGTTTCTCCCTTCATGGCTTTAGCCCAACCCGATCGTCGCCGAAAGAGTTACAGGTGGTAGTTACCCATAGGGGTGAGGGGTGACACCCATCAACCATCTTACTGCTCACAGAGCAAAATTAAGCAGGATTGGGTTCTGATTACTGCAACTCCACCTAGGCGTCCGGAATATCTTTACAAAAAGTTACACTTGGACAGGGGGGGAGATGATTCGGGGCTGGCACACGAGCGGGGTGGGGTGGAGAGCGCTGCCGGTGGGGCGTCAGGTGCCATGAGGGCGAGAGGGAGAGAGGGCGATCCAGATCAATCCCTCCGATGGCCTAGAAATTGCTCTCAAAAGTCATAAAATTCTGTGTTAACGGATGGTTACTCTTTAATAAAAGAGCAGCGTTCGCCCGCCGTATAACTGATGGCGCAGGTTATTGCAGAATGATATTAACCGGATTTTAGATAAATCTTGCTTTAGCTACCCTGTGGGAGCAAGCGCAGGGACATACGAAAAGTAACCAAACGTAAGACATGTGAGTTTATCAAGCCCCCTCCCCTAACCGCCTCTGTCTGTGACGATACCGACGCTGGCGTTCCGCGCCAGCGAGGGGAGGGCTGTTATGCTCCCTTAGTGGCTGCAAAACCCAACTGCGCCCGCAATCAAGCGGTAGCGTTGACAGCTAGCTGAAGTCTGGCCGTTACGGTGGCTCTGCCCACCGCATTTTGGACATCGGGGATTAAGGTTTTTTCTGGCCATCAGATTCCATCACGTCACTGCCCATTGGTGACGAAGTGTGTGGTTTGGGGAGATTCCACACACATCGTCACTGCCCATTGGTGACGAAGTGTGTGGCCAACAGGAGATTCCACCACGTCACTGCCCATTGGTGACGAAGTGTGTGGTTTGGGGAGATTCCACCACGTCACTGCCCATTGGTGACGAAGTATGTGGTTTGGGGAGATTCCACACACATCGTCACTGCCCATTGGTGACGAAGTGTGTGGTATAGCAGTATGCACTTAGGTTAAAACATAGATAAAACTGCTGCATCAACTGATTGCCTTAACTCCTCACCCCTCACAAGAGCTTTGCGGATATAGTTTTTAAGTGTTGCCCAACATCTTTCAATTGGATTCAGGTCTGGTGAGTAGGGTGGTAAATAGATTAAATCGCACCCAGCTGATTTAATCAGTTCCTCAATCCTTCCACCTTTATGAAAACTGGCATTATCTAAAATTCCAATTAGGCCCGCTTTTCAAACAGGAATAAGTTGCGGATCGACCCAGCTTTCAAAGATCTTCCGGTTACAAGCTCCCTCAAAAGTGAGTGGTGCTATCAAGTTCTCGCCTCTTAAAGCGGCTACTAGACTTACTCTTGGCTTGCGGCGACCCGACTTAAATGCGTAAAATATTTCACTTATGTCACACCAACCATAGGATAATCTTCTCAGTTGCCTATACCGGACTCATCCACAAACACCATACTGTCTAGTGCTTTGCCCTCCAGAAGCTTTAGAAAAGCTTTTCTTGAAACCTCATCCCTTTCTACGTAACCGTAAGTTTTTTTTGCGGGTGAATCCAATTTTTTTCAAAGCGCGACTGACCGTTGAATTGCTGAGTTTGAGCGGCCACGCTTGTGCCATTTCTGCTTGGGTCTTTTCGCCATTGGCCAGCACGAAGTCTCGAAACTGCTCCAAGTCTTTTATTTTATGTCCCCATCCATGTTGATAACCCGAACCCGCTTTCAAGTCCCCCGTGGCGGACTGACGTTTACGCCACTGATAAATTGTATTGCGACTCACATCAAACACACGAGCAGCTTCAGCTATAGTCATCCCCCGTTCTACGGCAGCGATTACTTTTTGGCGCAGGTCTAAGCTATAGGGAGCTGGCATATATTATCGACTCCTAAACTTTATTTATTTCTATTATA
>JALOOK010000109.1 GCA_025454445.1 Oscillatoria sp. Prado101
GCATCCAAATTAACCCACCGGCACACCAGACGCTCAAAACAGATGCCGGTGCCAATATACAGAAACCCGGTAACTCCTACGAAACCGGGTTTCTTCACTCCCTATATTGACAGTTTTGCATTTTTATGCTATAGCCGGCACTCTGCCCTTTTTTCAATCCAAAATCCTTGCATCCAAAATCCGGGCATCCAAATTAACTCACCGGCCCCACTCAAAAATCACCGCCCCCCAACTCAGCCCCGCACCGAAGCCGGCAGCAGCAATCACATCCCCGACTTCAACTTTTCCCCCGCGCACCGCCTCATCCAGCGCCAGAGGAATCGAAGCCGCCGAAGTATTCCCGTACTTAGCCAAATTGCTAATCACCTTTTCCGACGGAATTCTCAAACGCTGCGCCACCGCATCCAGAATCCGCTGGTTCGCCTGGTGCAGCAGCAGCCAGTCCAGATCATCCACAGTCAACTCCGCCCGGTGGAGAGCTTTTTCAATCACCTCGGGAACCCGCCGGACAGCAAACTTGTACACCTCTTGGCCGATCATCTGAATCGGCTCATAGGTGCCCTTGCCAACCTGAACACCGGCAGCCAGTTCCTGAGGCTGCCCCCGGTAAGCCAGCTGCAAACAGGCATTTTGCGTGCCATCGCTGCGCAGCTCAAACCCCAGCAGCCGGTCGCGCTTCGACGCCTGCAGCACCACCGCACCGGCACCGTCGCCAAACAGCACGCAGGTGGTGCGGTCAGACCAGTCCACCCACCGCGACAGGATATCAGCGCCAATCAGCAGCACATTTTCATAAATGCCGGTGCGCAGGAACTGGCTAGCCGTCACCAGCCCAAACACAAACCCCGAACAAGCCGCAGTCAAATCAAACGCAACCGCCCTCGACGCCCCCAGCAGCGCCTGAATTTGGCTAGCCGAGCCAAACAAATCATCCGCCGTAGAAGTGGCCAGAACAATCATATCAATATCCCCAGGCTCTAAACCCGCCATTGCCAGAGCCTTTTGGCCCGCCTCCGCCGCCAGAGCGCTCAGAGAGTCCTCAGCACCGGCAAGACGGCGGCACTTAATGCCCGTGCGCGTGGCTATCCAGCCATCCGACGTTTCAACAATCTGGCTGAGCCCGTGGTTATCCAGGCAAGCCCCTGGTGTGGCTGAACCGCATCCCGTAATAGCAACGCCTGCAACTGTGTGCTTCAAACTGATTACTCCATTGGTGGCTAGTGGGCTTAATCGGGACTTTGGGTGGGGGCGCAAGGGTTTCAGTTGATTGTGAATTGCGAATTTTTAAATTTTAATTCAGCCTCGCACCGGCACTTTGCGGAAACTTTTCCCACTCACCCGCCGGCACCCTCGCACGCCCCCTCCAAGGGAGCGCGGGGAGGGCGTTGGGGGTGGGTTTAGTGCGCAACCCCTTTAACTCTCACCCCTAATTCAAAGGCAATTCCTCCCGCCGCCCCCAGCCAAGAGTCCCTACTCTGTAACAGCCGGTTGCTGCTCCTTTTTTTGATACTGGGACTGAATGCGCTCCAGCACCTGGTTGTCAATCGCTTCCTTAGCCAAGCGAATAGCGTTGCAAATCGTCGGTGCTTGAGACGCCCCGTGGCTGATGATGCAAACACCGCCCACGCCCAGCAGCAAGCCCCCGCCATGCTCAACATGGTCAATGCGCTGCTTAATCCGCTTCAGGTTGGGCTGCAGCATCGCCGTGCCAATCTTGCCATTGACTCCCCGCAGCAGCTCATCCTTGAGCACCTGCAGCACCACTTCGCCCACCGCCTCAGCGAACTTCAGCAGCACATTGCCCACAAAGCCATCACAGACAATCACGTCAAACTTAGCCGACAGCACATCGCGCCCCTCCGCGTTGCCCACAAAGGGAATGTGCGGATTGTCTTGCAGCATTTGGTGAGTGCGCACTGCCAAGTCATTGCCCTTAGAGGGCTCCTCACCGATATTTAGCAAGCCCACCTTCGGCTCTCCCACACCCAGGACGTACTTGCTGTAAATCGTCCCCATCGCCGCAAACTGCTCCAAAAACTTGGGCCGGCAGTCCACATTAGCGCCCACATCCAGAATCAGCACCTGCTTGGAAGGCACGATAGTTGGCAGCACCGCACCAATAGCAGGCCGGTCAATTCCCGGCAGACGGCCCAGTCGCAGCAGAGCGGCGGCCATTGCCGCACCCGAGTGGCCTGCAGAAACCACCGCATCAGCTTTTCCTTGCTTCACCAAATCCATCGCCACATTGATAGAGGCTTTGGGCTTGCGCTTCAGCGCCCCCAAAGGCTCCTCATCCATCTCCACCGTACCTTCAGCCTGGACAATTTCTGGCAGTGGGGAATGGTGTTGCTGCACGGAGGCTTGTATTTGCTGCGGATCGCCCACCAGCAAAACCTCCACGCCCAATTCCTCCTGTGCCCTGAGCGCTCCAGCAACTATCTGGGCTGGAGCGTGGTCGCCGCCCATAGCATCAATTGCAATCCGTGCCCGTGTCGCTCCCATTGATCAAAGTCATAGAAACCTACAAAATTTTACCAGATGCTTATGCTGTGAGCGCACCCCTTGACGACAGATTCCCACCGCCGCCCCGTCCTCACCTGCCTGAAAATAGTTCTCAGCTACCGCCCCCCAAAGCACCCAAAGCCCCTTTGGAACAGCAGGACTTGCCGCGCCTCAAATAGCAGCGCCGTGGCAGTAGCAGCTGTCTTGACGGTTTGCTATTATCAGCAGGAATTTCAGGAGTCAGAACTGAATACTGAACCTTGAAAAGTCTTTGGTCAGCGGGAGCGGGTAACGAGTCGCGGTTTTGGGCTAAGACTCAATTCATTCAAGCACAAGCCACGGCTCCCCAGTCGTGCCGGTGCCAATATCCACGCCTTTAATATTAAATTTTTTGAGGAAATCTGATAAATGCTGGAGTTACTGAGTTCAGGTTTGCTCTCCCTGTGGCTGGAAGGGGCGGGGATGCGGCCAAACCCGCTGGATGCCTTCACCCTGCTGGCAGGACCGGGCATCCCCGGATTTGCCATCGAGTCACAGCCGGAAACGGCGGCGGAAACCACTGTGCGGCAATACCTGCAGGAACTAGCAGCCTTCGGGCTGCAGCAAAACGCTCAGGGGATTTGGCTGCAGTCCGGGCCGGTGTTGCTGGCCAGCAACCAGGGCAATATTCCCCTGCCGGCAGCCTCTCTGACCAAGATAGCCACCTCTTGGGCCTCATTAAAGACCTGGGGGCCGGCCCACCAGTTCCAGACCGAGTTCAGCGCCACCGGCCCGATTAAAGATGGAGTGCTGGAAGGGGACTTAGTAATCGTCGGCGGCGGCGATCCGATGTTTGTCTGGGAGGAAGCAATCGCCGCCGGCAACGCCCTCAACCAGATGGGCATCAAGCGCGTCACCGGCAACTTAATAATCGCCGGCAATTTCTCCATGAATTTCCAGTCCGATCCCGTTCGCAGCGGCGAGTTGCTAAAACTTGCCCTCAACTCCAGAACCTGGCCGCGAGAGGCTCAATTGGCCCACTCCAGCATGCCGGCGGCAACCCCCAAACCGCAAGTAGAGATTGCCGGTGCCGTCACACTGGTCAAACCGGCCCCCGACAGCATTCCCAACCGGCAGCTGCTATTGCGGCGCAAGTCCCTGCCCCTGAGAGACATTTTGAAAGAAATGAACGTTCACAGCAACAACGAAATCGCCCAGATGCTCGCGGATCAAGTGGGAGGGGGGCCGGTGGTAGCCAAGCTAGCGATCGCCGCAGCCGGCATTCCGCCCCGAGAAATCCAGCTGCTCAACGGTTCCGGACTCGGACAGGAGAACCGCATTTCCCCCAGAGCCGCCTGCGCCTTATTTGTGGCCATTCAGCGCTACTTGCAACCCTATGGACTGACGATCGCCGACCTGTTTCCCATATCAGGGCGCGATGTCGGCACCCTGGAAGACCGGCACATGCCCAAAGCCTCTGTGGTCAAAACCGGCACCCTCTCCGATGTCAGCGCCCTAGCCGGCGTCCTGCCCACCCGCGACCGAGGCCCAGTCTGGTTTGCGATCATCAACCGGGGCGAAAATATCGAAGGCTTGCGGGCGCAACAAGACATCTTTTTGGAGCGCTTGCAAAAGCAGTGGGGATCTCCGCCCGCCCCAATCCCAGCCATCGCCTCCGGGTCATCCCCCAACAGCGACAGCACCCGCCTGGGTGCCGCCAATCGCAACGAAATCCTCTTCGGCGGCTAGTCACCCTCCTTCCTGAACGGTTTGTAGTTGGGCTGCACGCCCAAAATCTTACTGCCCCCTCCCCTCCTCAGGGACAATCTCCGTCACCACCGGCTTGCCATCGCCCGTCACTGTGACAGTTTGCTGATTCAAATTCCCCACCGCCTTCGGCCCGTTGAGAGTCAGCGGCGGATCGACCTGGCTATACACCACATTGCCTTCCGCGTCAATATCTTGAGTGGAAATATTCCAAGTCATTCGCTCCGCGCTCATCCGGGACTGGTGGCGCTCACCGGCACCCCGGACACTGCCGGTCAGGTAGCATATTTTTTGTTTGATGTCAATCCATCCCTGATTGCCGGTAAAAGTCAGTTGCTCGCTCTCGTGAACCACCGTCACCGGCACCGAGGAGCGAACGGTTTCAGCGTTTAAATCCCAAATCATCGAGTCGCTAGTCACCCGCACGGGAGGGTCGAGCAAATTCACCCGAGCATTTTGTTGCAGAGTAGCGGTTTTGGCTTTCAGGTTGACAACGCCGCGACCGGCAGTTGCCCGGTCTTTCAAAGTTTTGCCCTGATAGCGGTCAATCTGAACCGGCACGTCTGCACTCACCAGTTCCTTGTCCCTCTCCCAGACAACGTGTTCCGTGCGCAACTGGAGTGGCGGGTCAGCCGA
This sequence comes from Oscillatoria sp. Prado101, assembly GCA_025454445.1. Taxonomy (GTDB): domain Bacteria; phylum Cyanobacteriota; class Cyanobacteriia; order Cyanobacteriales; family Oscillatoriaceae; genus Oscillatoria. The sequence continues at coordinate 4,885 of JALOOK010000109.1, forward strand.
AGTGGCCACCACATTGCCGGTTAATTCCATGTGGCGCTGGCGGCTTTTCATCCACCCTTCTTGAGCGGAAGCGGTGACTTGCTTGTGGGTGCCGGTGAGATTTTTGCGGACAATTAAAATATCCTCTTTAGGACGCCACTCGAGTTCATCCCCGCGCAGCACGGCTCCATCTTGGATGTCCGTAGCCACAATATCGTCAAACAAAAACAGCTGCTTGCCATCCTGGTGAACTTCCCCGCGCTTTGCTTTCAGGCGAAACACGAATTTTCCATCTTGGAAGAGTTCGCCGTCAGGATTTTCAACGCGAGCCACTTCCCGATCTTTGGTGTAATTGGCAGCTCTTGCTTTAACTTTCCAGAGCAGCTGGCCGTTGGGGCCAGCCGCTTCCAGAGTGATGTCCTTAAGCGTTAAGCTGCCCGACTCAGGCGGGGACTGAACTTGAGACTGTTGAGCGTTCTGACGAGGCTTATTGCTGCAACCCCCGCTTCCGAAAAGCAGCGCCCCGACAAGGAAAAAGTAAAAAGGCCACTCCCCACGACCTCCCGCCCCCCCAGAGTTTTTCTCTGTTCGGGGGGGAGTTAGGGTCGGGCAAAAGAAAGAATTTTTTTTATTTTTTTCTTTTGACTTTTTACTTTTAACTTTTAAAGCGCTGCTGTTATCGTTCCGACCGGTCATCTATCATGCCAATGCTGGACAGGGGGCGGTAGGTATAGTTGCTGTGACGGGGAGTTTTTTGGATATCTTCTTTGATACTTTCCAGGTCTATATAGCGGTCGGCAACATTGATCAAGCTGTCGCTGGTCATAGAGCGCAAGCTAACCACTTCCACGCGGACGCCGCGATAGCTGACAGCATCCACAGCGTAAGCCAGGTCGCCATCGCCGCTGACCAAAACAGCCGTGTCGTAAGAGCCGACCAGCGCCATCATGTCCACCGCAATTTCCACATCCAAGTTGGCTTTTTTGGAGCCATCTGGCAGCTGCACCAGTTCCTTAGAGATGACGCGGTAGCCGTTGCGGCGCATCCACAGCAAGAATCCCTGCTGTTTTTCATTGCTGGGATCGACGCCGGTGTAGAAGAACGAGCGCAGCAAGCGCGAGCCGGCGGTCAGCCGGCACAGCAATTTGGTGTAGTCGATTTCAATCCCCAGCTGCAAAGCAGCGTAGAACAAATTGGAGCCGTCAATAAAAATGGCCACTCGACCGCGATTTTCCAAAACTTGTTCTGGGGTGAATAGTTCGTTGTTTTCTGGATGAGCCAACATAGTTGTTATGCCTCTGGTTTTTTATGAAAAATTTGATACGGCCTTTCCTAACTTTTAGCATTTATTAAGCACTGCCTGCAGGGTAGGAACCTGATGCCTGAAACACCGGCATTGTTGCTGCCGGTGTTCCGGGCTAGCGTGAGGGCGAAACCGGTTCGGCGGATTGCAAGCGCTGAAACACGGGCTTAGCTTCGCCTAAGGGCTGGGAAGCGGGCAGGGTTCCCCAGCGGGAGTGAGTGGAAAAGGGAGCGGCTGCAGCAATGGCAGCCCGGTCGTTAAAGTCGATATACCGGGCTGGGGAGTCGGGGGCGAAGGGCTGCGCCTCCAAGGGGGGAAGGGCGCTGACGCCTTCTGCTGAAGGACTGGTGTCAGTGCTCAGTGCCAGAGGGGGTGTCTTGATTTTTGCCGCTGGGGAGTTGCCGCCGAAAAACTCTTGTTTGAGGGATTGCAAATTCCCAAACAGGGCTTGGCGACCGGCGGCAAACAGTGCGTAGCGGTATATAAACCAGATCGTATATCCTATCCCAATCGCTTCCAAAGTGGGGGATACCACGGGAATGCGATCGGTCCTCCTAGCTAATTCCACAAGCGCATTGCCCGCAAAAATTGCCAGCAGCAGCAGCAGCACTGCTATCAGCAGCCCTTTGGTTTCTGCCAGAGCGTCTGCCAGATAGGCCGGCGCTTGAGCGAAAGGGCGGAGAACCTTCGACCACCGCTGCCCCTGTGCGGGTGAGGCGGCTTCAAATGCCGGCGCTGCTGTAGGTGCGGCGGCTTCCGGGAGGGCGGAGGGTGCCGGTTCTTTGAGGGCCACCAAATCCAAGTGGCCAGCTGCCGCCCGCTGCCCGGTCTGCGGGGTGAGTTCAGGCAGCGGCTGGAGCTTAAAGCCCAACTGCCGGTAAATCTCAGTGCTGATATTGGGAATAATCGGCGACAGCAGATAGGCGGCGAGGCGAACCGACTCCAAAACGCTGTAGAGGACTTCCGAGACTTCTCGCTGCTGCCCTTGTTTGTGCAGCGTCCAGGGTGCTCGGTCGTCAATATATTTATTGCAGGCTCTCACCAGGGCTAAAATTGCTTCGCACCCAGAGCTGAAGGCCAGGGATTCGTAAGCCCGAGCCACTTCCTCCCCTAAAGTCAGCCCTCTTGCCTTCAGCGGGTTGTCGCTGGGAATATCAGCACCGGCCACACCCGGTACGCAGCCACTGGCATACTTGCGGGCCATTCCCAGGGTGCGGTTGAGCAAATTGCCCAGGTCATTGGCCAAGTCGGCGTTGAGGATATTGACAAACCGGGTTTCGTTGAAATCTCCGTCCTTGCCAAATTCGATTTCCTTGAGGAAATAGTAGCGCACTGCGTCGGAGCTATACCGGCTGACCAAATCGGCGGGATCTATAACATTGCCCAGAGTTTTACTTATTTTTTGGCCATCTTTGGTTAAAAAGCCGTGCCCAAACACCTTCTCGGGCAGGGGCACACCTGCTGACATTAACATCGCTGGCCAGTAAACGGCATGGAAGCGCAAAATATCTTTACCGATCAGGTGCAGGTTTATCGGCCACCATGTGGCCAGAGCCTGGGACAGCGTTGGCTCCTGATCCGGTTCCAGCAGCGCCGTCACATACCCCAGCAGGGCGTCAAACCACACATACAGGGTGTGTTTCGGATCTGCTGGCACAGGGAAGCCCCACTCGAGGTTGACCCGGGAGATGGAAAAGTCCTGCAATCCCTGCGCCACAAAGCTTAGCACTTCATTGCGCCGGCTTTCCGGTGCGATAAAATCGGGACGCTCCTGGTAGAGGGCTTCCAGCCGGCTTTGATACTTAGAAAGGCGGAAGAAATAGTTTTGCTCGTCCCGCCACTCCGCTTCCTTATTGGGGTGCAGGGGGCAGCGGTGTCCATCCAGCAGGTCGCGCTCCTCTTTGAATTCTTCGCAGGAGACGCAGTACCAGCCTTGCTGCCGGCCCGAGTAGATGTCTCCAGAGTCCCAGACGCGCTGGAAAAATTCAAGGACTATCGATTGGTGGCGAGGGGAGGTGGTGCGGATGAACCGGTCGTACTGGATGTCGAGTTGGTGCCAAAGTTTGTCAAAGGCGGCTGCTATCGTGTCGCAGTGCTCTTGGGGCGTCAGGCCAGCGGACTGGGCGGCCCGCTGAATTTTCAGGCCGTGTTCATCGGTGCCCGTAATCAGCAGCACCGGCTTGCCCCGCAGGCGCTCAAACCGCGCCACCACATCGGCGGCGATCGTGGTGTAGGCGCTGCCTATGTGCGGCACGTCGTTTACATAGTACACGGGAGTTGTCAGAGCAAATGTGTTTTTACTTTTATTGGTAGAGGTCATAAGTTACTGCCAGAAAACTTCCCCTATTGCCGACTTTCGCTCATCCATGAGGGGCTTCAAGCTTTTATTTTACTGCTGATGCGTGCCTGTCCGGGCTGCCCTTTGCGACTGCCGCTGCCAGCAGCAGCGCACGCGCTTGCGCCCCGACAAATTTTTTCTTTTTTTACCACAGTTCAAGGCTTTCGCTCACAATTTCAAGAATTCTTAAAATCTATTCAAGTTATGGCTCCAGGCAATAGATGGCCACGGCGAGCGGCACGGTTTGTTAAAGAAACCAGGTTTTTTGATGGGGAATTGATGGCGCTGCATTCAACGGCTTTCTATATTTCGCCAAATCGAGTCCACGAAAGGCCGGGAGACTGTACAATGTAGGAATTCTCCTCTAGCTGCGGCTCTCGCGTAGGAGCGAGCGCAACAAGCCCGGGGGGCTCTCGGCTTGGGCGTTGCGGCTGTGCGGGCGCGTCCGCAGGTAGGGGTTGGATTCAGCACCGGCCATCAACGCCCCACAGCCACCGAGTTCCAGCGCCACCGTGCCGGGCCTGCGGGAAAGCCCGGCGAGCATCTTTCAACGCCACACATCCGCGCCCATTCGCTGGAGAAAGCTTTTGGGATTCTCCTGAAAGCTTTGCGGAATAACGCCTCTATCACTTTTGCAGGTGTTGCGTGCTATCTGTGCACTGTCCGCGCTTTGGCCGGAATAAGTCGGAAAATGTATCAGCAACGGTGTTCATCCCAGGCTTAGATTCTGCCTGAGCAGCTATGTCTTTAAATGGCCCACTACAAATTTCGCGCTCGCTCCTGGCTGCTATGGGGACGCGCATGTTTGTCTGCCACGAGGATCGGATTCCCACCGGCTCTGCGGTGCTGGTGGTGAGCAATCACCGCAGCTTTATGGATGCGCCGCTGCTGATGGCAGCAGTCGGGCAACCCATTCGCTTTGCTTGCCATCATTATATGGGTCAGGTGCCGGTGCTGCGCGAGATTGTCTCCCAGATGGGTGCTTTCCCCCTGGAAGCGCCGGCCCACCGGCAGCAGCATTTTTTCCTGCAGGCGACGCAGCTGCTCGCCGCCAGACAGTGGGTGGGGGTTTTCCCAGAAGGCGGACAGCCAATGCTGCAGCCAACTCAGCCCAGACAAGTGGGCGAGTTTCATCGCGGCTTCGCCCATCTGGCCCTGCGTGCGCCGGTGCGGGATCTGGCTGTGCTGCCGGTGGCGATCTCCTCCAGTGAAGAGGTGATCCTCCCCCTAATGCCGGTGCGCTTGTTGAGTCTGTTTGACCCGGAAGAACCCCTGTTTAAACGAGAAGGCTGGCACCCTGTGGTAATTTATAAACGTGTCACCCTCCTGATTGGCCGCCCCTATTGGATTGCCCCCTGCCACCGGCAAGCCTATCAGGGCAAACAGGCAAAAACGCTTGTCAATCAGTTGCTCGGTCACACTCATGCCGAAATTGCCTGGTTGCTGCGCTTTGGCTGTTGCTGACAGTTGACGGCGGCGCAAGATTCTCCCCATCCCCCAAACGCTGATAGATTTGAAGTCCCATTCCCACCATGCCAGCAGTGAATAGCGATTTTCGTTTTTTGAGGCCCAACCCCCCAAAACCACACTTGCCGCTGTTTGTGTTTCT
>JALOOK010000532.1 GCA_025454445.1 Oscillatoria sp. Prado101
AAACCTGCGAAAACTCCAAGAAACAGCCACCACAATCGCCAGTGACCTGACTGCGGGAAATTTAAACGACCAGCAGCTTCCGGACAGGCTAAAAAGCGCAATGGAGAAAAACCCTAACTTGTTCGGGGTTGGTGGCGCTTACACGCCTTACGCTTACGATCCGAAGGTGCGGCTGTACATGCCTTACCGAGTAAACAAAGATGGCCAAGTGCGATACACGACCGAAACGTTCTACGACTACACCCAGCCAGAGCACCAGTGGTTTAACCGCCCGATAGCAGAAGGCAAGGGCATTTGGCAGGAAACTTACCAATCCCAAAAAGCGGGTGAGATGGTGCTGGAGTTCTCGGTTCCTTTTTACCGGAACCTTCCAGCAAACCCGCAACAGCAACCAGAGGGAGACGAGCAAGAAACCGGAGAGCAAACTCCAGCAACCCAAGAAAAGAAGCCAGCCGGTGTAATTTACGCAAACTATTCCTGGGACGATATAAAAGCCGTCATGGCCTCACTCAAACTTGGCCAAACCGGCTACGGATTTATTGTTTCCAAAAAAGGAGTGTTTATCGCCCATCCCATCAAAGATTACGTCATCCAGGGAAAAACCATATTCGACCTAGCTCAAAAGCAGAAGAACGACCAGCTCAGAATTTTAGGTGAGAGAGCGAGCCAGGGCGAGAGCGGCGTTATAGAATTAAAAAATACAATTACAGGCTTATCTGCCTGGATATTCTACGAACCGATTCCCTCTACCGGCTGGACAATGGGAGTAGTCTTCTTCCAGAAGGAGGCTTTAGCTGACGCGGATATCTTGCAGCGGAAACAGCACAGCATTTTCCTGGTAACCCTGGCGTTTCTATTTTTTCTTTCAGTCTTAGGATTCCGCGCTTATACCGGCACCCCCCGCCGCCTTTGGGCACTTGTCTATTCCTGTAATGTCTTGTGTGTTACGGCGATAGGCTTTTTCTGGTATCTCGCTCGAACTGATCGGAGTTATGAAAATAACAGCGACACAAAGATACTGCTTGTCAGCGAAGACAGCGTCAACAATTTCTTGAACTACCGCGAACAGTTAGCGAATCAATCCAAGCAGCCAAAACCGATTTACATTCCCACCGGACTTTTTGTTCAGTCGCTAGAATTTGAGACAGCCAATAATGTGACGATAACGGGTTACATCTGGCAGAAGTACACCAAGGGTATCCACGATGACGTGACTCGCGGTTTTGTTCTCCCAGAAGCCGTAGATGAGGTAGAGGCTACCGAATCGTATAAACGTCAGGAAGGAAATGTCGAAATTATCGGGTGGTATTTTAAGGCAACCCTGCGCCAGAAGTTCGATTACAGTAAGTATCCCCTCGACTACAAAGACGTGTGGATAAGACTGTGGGCCAAAGATTTCGACAAAAACGTCATCCTGGTGCCAGATTTTTCTGCCTACGACCTGATTCATCCCAAAGCGAAACCGGGCATAGAGAAAGATTTGGTGCTTTCCGAATGGGATATTGACAGCAGTTTCTTCCAGTATTACCTCAACAGCTACAACACCAACTTCGGGCTGGCTAACTATTATGGAGATAAAAATTTTCCGGAACTTTATTTCACGATTTTGATTAAAAGGGACTTGTTACCTATCGTCATTTCCGACCTGATTCCGCTAGCTGTAGTCTACTTATTGCTGTTCGCCTACCTGTCGCTCACAAGTCAGGACGCCGAGGTCAGCCCCAAAGACTTAATTGAAGTTTCTGCCGGACTCCTGTTTGCTGCCCTGCTCAACCAGATCAATTTGAGGAACGCCATCGCCGCCCAGGGAATTATTTACCTGGAATATTTCTACTTGGTGTTCTACCTCATCGTTTTGCTGGTGATTGTCAACGCTCTCCTGTCTGCCTTGAGCTATAATATCAGCTGGCTTAAGGGCATCGGCAATCTGAGCGTGAGGCTGCTTTACTGGCCCACTCTTCTGGGGCTATTGCTGTTCATTACTGCCGTCGTTTTTTGGTAACTGACAAAGAAACCCGGTTTCTTGAAGAAACCGGGTTTCTGGTTCCGGGTGGCGGGCTATTCCATCAGGATAAACGCTGGCACAGCAGCAAGCCAAACCACTGCTGCGGGTCAGTCCAAACTCGCACCGGCACTAAACCTCGCCCTTCCAGATACTCCCGCATCTCATCCAGGTTGAACTTGCGCGAAATTTCTGTTAAAATAGTCTCACCGGCATTAAACTCAACACTGAAATCCAGATCGCTTAACCGCACGGTTTGCGCTCCCAAACTTCGCAAGTGCATCTCAATTTGGCGCTGGTCTTCATTATAAAAAGCCCAGTGTTCAAATTGCGACGTATCAAAATTTCCCTCAAAACGCCAGTTCAGGTGGCGCAGCATATTCAGATTGAACTCAGCCGTCACCCCTTGAGCGTCATTATACGCCGGTTCCAGCACCTCTTTTGATTTGTGCAAGTCAATTCCCAGCAGGAAAAAATCGCCCGCCTGCAGAGCGCCCGCAATTTGCGAGAAAAACACATCGCACTCCTGAGGGTTGAGATTCCCCAAAGTGCTGCCGAGAAAACAAATCATCCGCGCCGGCAGGGGTGCCGGTGCCAGTTTTGACAGCGCCAGCTCGTAAGTGCTCACCAAACCGTGAACCTCCAGCTGCGGGTAATCTGCCAGCAGTTCGCGGGCGCTACTTTCCAAGATGCCCGCACTGACATCAATTGGCAGATAGCGCAGCGGGTAGCCCAACTCACTGTAAGCGTCCAAAAGAATGCGAGTTTTCGTCGAACTCCCACTCCCCAGTTCCGCGATTTCGCACTCGCCGGTCAGTTCGGCAATCTCGCCGGCACACCGGCGCAGAATCGCCGCCTCAGTGCGCGTCACATAATATTCCGGCAGCTCGCAAATCCGCTCGAACAGCATCGAGCCACGATCGTCGTAAAAATAGTGCGGCGGCAGAGATTTCGGACTCTCACTAAGCCCGCTGACGATATCGCTGCCCAAAGTTAATTCTGTTTCCAAAAGCGCCATCGGACTGAGTAAATGCTCTATGCGCAAACGCTCCTCAGTAGTGGAGCGGTTGCGGACAGAGGTAGAAGTTGAATTTTTTGGCGATTGCATGATAATTCTGCTAGACGCACCAGCGGCTAAACAACACAGCCTTTCCCATCACCCTCACAAGCGCGATTTTCCAGGCTGCTCTATTCTCCCACACCGCAGTAGGGATTCTACAGAAACCCGGTTTCTTTAAGAAACCGGGTTTTTTGGCAAAGGATTCTACAGAAACCCGGTTTCTTTAAGAAACCGGGTTTTTTGGCAAATTTAAAAAGCTGCCTCACCCAAGGGTGATACCAGTTGCGGAAGCTCCCTCGCAGCGCCCTCGGGCGAGTCGCCCAGCTCCCCCCTTTGAGAACCCGGTGCTGCCGGTCAAAATACACCTGGGAATAACCGGCATAGGGGTAAAACTCAAACCCCTCATAGCCCTCAAACCAGCTGGATGTCCACTCCCAGACATTCCCCAGAGCGTCGCACACGCCGTAAGCGCTCGCCCCCGCAGGGAAAGCACCCACCGGCGTCGTCTGACTGTACAGATTGTCGTGATTGCACCGGCTGGCGTCGGGAGGATCTTCCCCCCAGGGGTAGGTGCGCCGGCTTCCTTTCACCACATCCCAGCAGACGGCTTTTTCCCATTCCGCCTCGCTGGGCAATCGCTTGCCGGCAAACCGCGCAAAGGCATCCGCTTCATACCAGCTCACCCCGCACACAGGATGGCTGTCAAAACACGAATCATCCGACCAATATAAAGGCTGCCTTACCGAATTCTTTTGCACCCACTCCCAGCCCTCGCTTGACCAAAAACTAGAATTGTGATAACCTCCCGCCTCCATAAACTGCCGGTACTGCCCGCAAGTGACGGGATAGCGGTCAATCCAGTATATGTCCAAATAGAGCCGGTGAGCCGGTCGCTCATTATCAAAAGCGTCGGAGGAGTCAGACCCCTGCTCAAATTCCCCTGCAGGTATTTCAATCATTTCACTAGGGGCATTGGGCACTGGGCATGGGGCATTTGCTGATATAATTATTCCCTGTTGCGAGACGATATTTATGGCTTCAACACAATAAATGCTTGGCATTATTGCCAGCCTTGAAACAAAAGAAATTGTCTCGCAATGCTGGCTTTCGTGCTGAATAATAAAGCTCCAGAGGCGTTCTTGCTCCCCCACCGGCGCGATTTCCAGATAATCCAGCACTTTTTCGCGAACCGTGTCCAGATAGTAGCGCATCTCAGCCATATTTGGCAGATGCACCCGTTCCGCTTTCGGCAAACCATCGGCTGCGAACAGCCTGTGATATTCTGGAAACACCGGCGGATAGCCGGCGCTGCGCTGCAGCAACCACAGCGCCTCCGTATAGGCGATATGCCCCAAGTGCCAGCCAGGAGGGCTGAAGTCGGGATGGGCTTGCTGGCAGAAGGTAGCGTCATCCATACCTTCAAACAGTTTTAGGGTGCCGGTGCGGCACTCCTGCAAGGCATTGCGAATGGCGTCTCTAGAGTTGATAGATTTGGATTTCAAGGTTCTCTCCCACACTGATAATACTCTGTTCTGGGCAGCATTTCCAGTTGCCGGAGAACAAAGGTTCAGAAGCAATAATAACCGCATCGGGTAAACTTGGGTCATCTCGCAGCCAGTATAGAGAAGGCACCGCCGCCCCAGAGGCAAACCGGCTGGCAACCAGCGTGTGTCCGTCACTGAGGAGCAGGTTTGCTGACACCACGACTTGATGGTAATTTGCCAATTTTGCCATAACTTTCAGTGTTTCTCGCAAAGCGTTTTCCAGGGTGCCGGTAGCTGCTAATTTGTCAGTCAGCAAAGCGAAAATGTGTTCGGAATCTGTAGTGCCGCCAATTAGCTGGTAGGCTGTGTCGCTGAGGCGCTCTCGAATTTGCCGGTAAAGACTGAACCGGAAATTTTGAATAAAGCCATTGTGAGTGCCTAAAATCTTGCCGTGCCGAAAGGGCTGGCAGTTGCTCAAATCTACTGCTTGTCCGGGGGTGGCGCTGCGGACATTAGCGAGCACGCACCCTGACTCAATGTACCGGCTCAGTTGGGGAAGATTAATATCGCTCCAGATGGGCAGAGTGTTTTTGTAGGTAAAAGGATCTGTGTCTCGCTGCGGGTGATACCAGCCCACGCCAAAACCATCGGCGTTGAGCAAACCGGCTGTCATTTCGCGGGGTTGGTAGCTTTGGGCAATCAGGGAGTGTTCCGGTTTATACAGGAGATGGTCTAGGAGGATGGGTGGGCCAAGGTAGCCAAGTAAGCGGCACATGTTTTGCTGGTGTGTTTGTGGTTGTTATATCAGTGTATTTTATCATACTGTTGGCGAATCCGTAAGGGGTTAGACCTTTTCTCTGGGAAGTAAAGAACGGCCTTGCATTGGCGAATGAAGATATCGGGCGGAGTCGGAAAGATCCGAAAGCGCCAATGCTAGCTGAGTCACGCAGCAGAACCGCGCACTCCGCGCCGCAACGCTTACGCGCTTCGCCCCTACAGGAGATCGAGTGTAGGGGCTTTCGCATGAGCGCGACTATTTGAGGGACTCAGGGAAAAAATTACATCCGCTCATGCTTCGCCCAACTCCAAAGCGCAAGCCACAGACAACCTCTAAAAAATTAACCCCAAAAGGGGGTATAGGGTGGGGAAGACCCCAGATCAATTCGCCAACACCATCATTTTATTTTACCCGCCAAGACGCCTTGGACACGCGGCACCCTACGGGAATGCCTACCGCATACGGCTTCCCGCTTTCTTAGAGCGCCAAGGAATAAGATGTGGCTGCTTTTGTGGTGCGTTGCTAGTTTTGCTGTCTATTTCTGGAGACAGATGCCCAGTTTATAACTGTAGCAGATATCATAGGATTAGTCAAGTAATCTCTGATTTAGAAGAGGTAAAAATGAGAAGCTTTCTCCGCAATATTTTCCCCAAGTTCCCTAAAAGCTCAGCACGGGCGCTTACAGGAGTTGTGTTACTGGGTGTTGCCACCTCGGCGCTCCCGCCCCAGCGAGTCCTCAACGGGCTGTATTATCCGACAAGCGCCCAATACTTTTTTAGGGAAGGACAGCAGAAGTTTGACAGGGAAATTGAAAATATCACCCAGCGCCGGCTTTCCACTCCAGAGCCTCTCCTTAAGATTAGTGACGAACTGCGGAAGCATAAAGATATATTGCGACTGGAACATCCCGATCTCCAAAAGGATGGTGCCGGTGAATCTGGCTCGCAGAAATAGCTGTAACGCCCATTGGGTGCGTCTGATTAAAGCTACTAAGCAGTTAGGCTTTTAACCGGCTTTTCCGTTGAAAGGAGGCAGAGCCTCCAGATTGCGTTTCCAGGCTGTAGCCGCAGGCTTCCCGCAGGGTGCCTGGGAACGAGAGAAGTACATGCCAGAAACCCGGTTTCTTAAAGAAACCGGGTTTCTCAGTACCTCACCAAGGGATAAAAACCGCGCTCAGGTGGGTGACGCTTTGCGTCACCCACCC
>JALOOK010000110.1 GCA_025454445.1 Oscillatoria sp. Prado101
GTGCGGGCCAAATTGGAGCCTGAAGCGGAAAGATTGCCGGCAATTTCTGGGGAAAATTCCCCCATGCCGGTGGTGCGGGCCAAATTGGAGCCTGAAGCTGGGATATTGCCGGCAATTTCTGCGGAAAATTCCCCCATGCCGGTGGTGCGGGCCACATCGGAGCCGGCAGGGGCAAGATTGCCGGTAGGGGAAAATTCCCCGATGCCGGTGGTGCGGGCCACATCGGAGCCGGCAGGGGCAAGATTGCCGGTAGGGGAAAATTCCCCGATGCCGGTGGTGCGGGCCAACGTGGGGGTTCCTCCTGAGTTAGCGCTGCAGCGCGATCCTTTGCGCTCATTTCGCCAATTGGAAAGCCTGCAGCCATTGAATCCCACTGGATCTCTCGCAGTCACACCTGAGAGACGCACCGCCAAATCGCAGCCGGTGGTGGCCCAGCAACCGGCAGCTGGCCCGACTGGAGCGGGGACGCCCCTAGTGCTGCCGGTTCCCCCCGCGCTGGCGGGACAGGGACGAGAAGCAAATAGCAGCCAGCCTCTGGCTTCTGCGCCCCACAGTCCAGGGACTGGGAACACTGCGAAAACTGCAGCTTCCCAGCAGACACCTGCCAGACTGCCCCCAGTATCGGGGGCTCAGGCAGAGCGAAATATTGGGCCTGAAACGGAGAAGCCGGCAAAAATAGACACCGACGAGCTGGCAGACAAAATAGAGCGCAAACTCATGCGGCGGATCAGGATCGAAAATGAGCGAAGGGGGCGCGGACAATGGCGCTAGAGAAACTAAAAATTGCTGTAGAAGAAAACTATCCAACATTTGGCAGACCCGTCGAAGTCCTGTTCAATCCCCAGCAAATTCAGATCAGCCGGTCTGGGGGAACGGTCAAGGAAGGCCAGCTGGTTGGCGGCGAGGAACCGGCTACCTTAAGCATCGAATTGTTCTTCGACACAACTCTGGGGAAATTTGGGCCGGAAGACGTGCAGCGCTACACCAAAACCATCTACAACCTCACCGGCAAAAAGGGAAAATTGAACAGACCGCCCCTGTGCCGGCTGATGTGGGGAAAGGGCAATGTCTGGTTTTTGCAGGGATTTTTGAAGGATGTCAGCAAGACGCTCACTCATTTTCTCGAAGATGGCACCCCTGTTCGCGCCAGACTGAATTGCACCTTTGAAGAGTGGGTTCCCCCAGAGTACAAGCAAAAAAGTCAGAACCCAGTGGACGACCCGACCCGCATTGTGCGGCGGGGAGAAACCCTCAGCAGTATCGCTGCTGAAGAATACAGTGATCCCTCCCTCTGGCGGGTGATTGCTGATGCCAACAAGATTGATAACCCGCGTGCCATCACCCCCGGTCAAATCCTGACCGTACCCCCCCTGCGGGCCAGCAGCGCCACCAGCACAAAGTAGAAACTGCTATGCCTAAACCCACCGACGTCCAGTTACTTGTCCCTCAAATCAAAGTCCTGATTAAAGGCACCCGCCTGCCTTTAAACGCAGAAGCCGATCTGATGTCGGCCACGGTGTCAGAAGATTTGGAGGCACTGGGGATGTTTGCTCTGGAAATGGTGAACTGGGACACCATTAAAGGCAAAGTTACCTGGTCTGACAGCGACCTGTTCGATGTGGGGAATCTGGTCGAGATTCAGATGGGGTACAAAAACAATTTAAAAACCCTGATGGTGGGGGAGATTGCCGGTTTGGAGCCGGAATTTTATCGGGAAGAAGTTCCCAGACTTGTGGTGCGCGGGTACGACTTGCGCCACCGGCTGAGCCGGGGTCGCAAAACCCGCTCTTACACTAAAATGAAAGACAGCGACATTGCTGGCCAAATTGCCAGAGAGCGGGGATTGACTGCCCAAGTCAAAGATACCAATGTGAAGCTGGATTATGTGCTACAGGCCAACCAAACCGATCTGGAGTTTCTACAGGAAAGGGCTGGGCGGATTGGATACGAAGTCGCTGTGGAAAACAAAACCCTGCTCTTCCGGCCCCACCAAAATAATAGTCAAAAGGTATTGACGTTAAAATGGGATGAGGATATAATAGAATTCACACCTCGAATGAGCGCCATGAACCAAGTTGGCCAAGTAGAGGTGCACAGCTGGAACCCCAAACAGAAAAAAACGCTGATTGGGAAAGCCGGTGCCGGCAGCGAAACGACGACCATGAAAGGCTCGACCAGCGGGCCAAAAGAAACTAACAAAGCTTTTGGCAAAGCCACTAACGTGATTGTTAGCGAACCGGCAGCCACTCAGGCCGAAGCTGACCAGATAGCAATGGGGCAGTTTAATGAGATGGCACTGGCGTATATAACAGGCGAAGGAATTTGTGCGGGACAGCCGGAAGTGCGAGCCGGCAAGGTGATTGAAATTGCGGGAGCCGGCAAGCGCTTCAGCGGACTATATTACGTTATTTCCGCCACGCACACCTATTCGCAAGAGCGCGGATACCGCACCGAATTTTCGGTCAGGAGAAATGCCACATGAGGGGAATTAGCATGCTGTCGGAACTTTTGGCCGCACCGGAACGCGAGGGGCGTTTTTTTGGGGTGACAGTTGGAATTGTCACCAATAATAAAGATGAGGAGGGTTTGGGGCGAGTTAAGGTAAAATTTCCCTGGCTTTCTGACAAAGATGAGAGCTACTGGGCGCGGGTGCTGACTCCGATGGCGGGGAAAGAAATGGGCATTTACTTTTTGCCGGAAGTCAATGACGAGGTGCTGGTGGCTTTCGCCCACGGCGATATGGAATCTCCCTATATTTTGGGGGCGGTGTGGAATGGCGAGGACAAGCCGCCGGAAACGAATAGCGATGGCAAAAACAACCGCCGCCTGATTAAGTCTCGCAGTGGACACCAGATTATTTTGGATGATACTGATGGCCAAGAGAAGATTGTGATTCGAGATCGCACGGAAAAAAATCAGATTGTTATCGATTCTAAGGAGAATAGCCTCAGCATTAAAGTAGAGAAGGACATCACCATTGAGGCCAAGGGCAAAATAACCATCAAAAGCAGCGATGGGGATATCGCTATTGAAGCGAAAAACCTCAGCTTCAAAGCCCAGCAAAATTGCGAAATCAAAGCCGACAGCAATTGCAACCTTCAAGCCAGTGGCGGAATGGCCCTCAAATGCTCGGCGGGAGTCAAAATTAACGACTCTTCCTTAGAAGTGATGTAAAATAGGAGTATTCCCATGCAGGCACAGAGGCTAAAGCCGGTGGAGCTGAAGCCCAACTACGAACTTTTGGGCTGAAGCCCAACTACGAACTTTTGGGCTAAAGCCCAACTACGAACTTTGGGCTGAAGCCCAACTACGAACTTTGGGCTGAAGCCCAACTACGAACCGGCAATATTTTTTTACTTAGTTAACCTTTGCATTCTTAGCGATTGTGCGGTATAGTAAAAGATGAACAGCGATTTTTTAGGAGTGGGATGGACATCCCCAGTCGAGCGAGACGAAAAGGGTCAAATCAAAATAATCAAAATGGCACGCTATGACGATTGCGTCCGCCAGTCGATTTGGACTATCCTGAGTACGGCTTATGGAGAGCGCGTGATGCGCCCCGATTTTGGCTGTGGCATTCACAACCTCGTGTTTGCTAGCAATAGCGCCGGCACAATTGGACAGGTGGTGAGTGCAGTGCAGCAAGCTTTAACTCAGTGGGAACCGCGCATTGACGTGCTGGATGTAGATGCCTACCCCGATCCAAATCAGCCTAACCGGCTGCTGATTCAAATCAATTACCAAATCCGCACGACTAACAACCGGTTTAATTTGGTGTATCCGTTTTATTTAGAGTAAGATGTTAGGCTAAGAATTCTGCTTTGGCCTTGAAAGTCGGCGGAAAGTAAGATGTTAGGCTAAGAATGCTGCTTTGGCCTTGAAAGTCGGCGGAGCCGACCGAGGGGCGTTCCCAGGCTCCGCCTGGGAACGAGAGGGAATCTAAAATCCAAAATTCCAAATTATTATATGTCGATACAGCCCCCAAAAATTGACAGTCGCACCTACGAGGACATCGTTAAACAGACAGAGGACTTGGCGCAGAAATTCACGGATTGGCGTCCTCCTACTGATGGCAAGGCAGATGCCGGTCGGGCGCTGATTCGCATTTTTGGGCGCATGGCGGCAGAGGTGAGCGAGCGCCTCAATAAAGTCCCTGAGAAAAACTTTTTGGCTTTTCTCAACTTGATTGGCACCCAAATTCTGCCGCCGCAACCGGCACGAGTTCCCCTCACTTTTAATCTCGTGGCTGGAAGTGCTGTTGATGCCTTTGTGCCGGCAGGCACTCAAGTGGCATCCCCACCGGCAGCAGGGGAAGAAGAAGAGGTGGTTTTCGAGACGGAACGGGATTTGGTTCTGACAGATGCGCAGCTGCAAGCGGTATTTGTCCGCGAACCTGATGCGGATAAATACAGCGACTGCACCTCAAAAGCAACCGGTAAATCGGATGAAGCTTTTCCAGCATTTAGTGGCAGCCAGATCATCGAACACTACCTGTACATGGCGTGCGATACGCTTTTGACGACGCTGCCCGCAACCAACACTGTCACCTTGAATATTGATTTTTCTCAAAATACCGATACCAACCTAGCGTCCACCCTCACTTGGTCTTACTGGGATGGCAAAGAGTGGAAGGAATTTCAGCCCTCAATCACCTATAATAACGGGCAAAACGATAAGTGGCAAGTCCAAATAACCAACCTGCCGGCACCGGCACGAAAAACCGTCAACGGCATAGAAGCGGCTTGGCTGCGGATGGGTTTGAAAAACGCGATTTCTACCAGCCAGTCTTGGCCCTCTGTTAACCGCATTAGGGTTAAGGTTGCGGTGACAAAAGATATCTCAATAGCTCCTGAATTTTGTTTTTTTTACGCCGCGACTCTGGATCTCAGCAAGGATTTTTATCCCTTTGGCGAAGCGCCGCGCTTTAACGATACTTTGTATATCGCCAGCCAAGAAGTCTTTTCCAAACCGGCGGCTTCTGTGACGGTAGATGTTACGAGCAGCAGCGGTTGGACAAGTAAGGCAGCTGGGGACACGAGAATTTTGTGGGAAGCGTATAACGGTTCTAGCTGGCAAAAACTAGAAAGCGGCTTTTCGGACAATACCAAATTTTTCACCACTACAGGGCAAATAACATTTACCCTGCCCTCGCAGATGCAACCGGCGACAGTCAACGGGGTAACGAGTTACTGGGTGCGAGCGAGACTTATGAAAGGCAATTATGGAACTGATCCGGTCACACCGCCATCTCTAGAATCTATTAAGCTGAAATACACTTATACATCTGCGGAAATTCCCCTGACCGCTTGCCAGACTTACAACGATTTTGCTTATCAGGTGAGGCAGGATGGAGCCAGTTTCCAGCCTTTCACCCGGACAGCGGATGCAAATCCAGCGCTATACCTGGGATTTGACAGGGCTTTTGGCAACCGGCCTGTGGCCCTGTACGCGAGGGTGGAGTCGCCACTTCCAGGGGAAATCGCAGCAGCGAAGCCGGTAACAGCACCGGCGCGGGTGGTTTGGGAATACGCCAGCCCAGCCGGTTGGGCTCGTCTGGGGGTTGAGGATGAAACGGACGCCTTCAGCAAAAACGGGCTGGTGCGATTTGTTGGGCCTGGGGACTTGACTTGCCGGTCTGAGTTTGGCCAGCCCCTCTACTGGCTGAGGGCCAGGTGGGAGAGCGGCCTGTTCCTGGTGCCTCCCCGCTTGCGGCGGGTGCTGACCAATACCATGTGGGCGTCTCAGGCGGTGACGGTTGCTGAGGAGATATTGGGGTCAAGCGATGGCAACCCCAGCCAAACTTACCGCACGGCCCAAGTGCCGGTGCTGCTGGGCCAGCGGCTGCAAGTCCTCGAACCGGCACTCCCCTCGCCAGCGGAACAGGCGGAGATAGAAAAACTGGAGGGTGCCGGTGCGATTGTCGGCGTCCAGGATGAGGCGGGACAGGTGGAAGGTGCCTGGGTGGTTTGGCACGAGGTGCCGGATTTCTATGGCTCTGGGCCACGCGACCGGCACTACGTCCTCGACCGGCTCGCGGGGGAGGTGCGCTTTGGCGATGGCCAGCAGGGGATGATCCCGCCCGCAGGGCGCAATAATATTCGCCTCGCTCCCTACCGCACCGGCGGCGGGGTGCGGGGCAACCGGCCTGCCCTGACGGTGGCCGAACTCAAGACTACCGTGCCTTATGTGGATAGCGTCACCAACCTGGAAGCAGCTGCCGGTGGGGCTGAGGGAGAGTCTTTGCAGGCGGTCAAAGAGCGGGGGCCAAAGGCGCTGCGCCACCGGGGGCGGGCCGTAACGGTGGAAGATATGGAGGATTTAGCGCTGGAAGCCTCAACAGAGGTGGCCCGCGCCCGCGCCATTACCCCTCACTTCAATCCTATTGATGGCTTGCAGTGGCTGCCAATTTACCAGATTAATCTGGATGGGGCGGGAGAGATTTCTGTCGAATTGACGAAGTTCCCTGACAGCTTCTTACTGGAGGTGAGCATTCGCGGGCCCGGACAGTCAATTCCCTACGCTTCCAAGCAGTTGAATCAGAGTGACGCTGCTGTGAGCTATACGGTGACAGATATGGATTTCAAGGCCGGCAAGCAGTGGACTGTCACCTTTACGAACTTGGGAGATACCCTGCTGGATAGCCTGCAAGCAAAAATTACCTATCCCACTGGATCTTCTATCGCAGAGTTTGAAGCGCCGGGAAAAAAATCTGCTGCGGAAAATAATCCCTATCAAAGTGTGACAGATGCCGGTAAAATTGAAATCATAGTGGTGCCCCGCGTTCCCAAACGCCAGCCGACGCCCAGCCTGAGTTTGCTGGAAACTGTTGGGAGTTATATCCGCGCTCGCTGCGCCCCTGGTGTTGATTTGCGAGTCACGGAACCCGACTGGGTTGAGGTGAGTGTTAATGCTACAATTGTTCCTGTATTGGTGGAAAGAGCTGATGAGGTTAAGGAAGCTGCAGCCAAGGCGGTGCTGCAATTCCTGCATCCGCTTACGGGGGGAGTGGCTGGGCGGGGATGGGCTTTTGGCCGCCGCCCGCACCGGTCAGATTTGTATGCCGTTTTAGAAAAAGTTGCTGGGGTAGATTACGTTTATTCCCTCTCTATTGAAAGCCGATCGCTAGACAAGCTAGCAGCTGACCGGCAGGACAGATTTTTGATTTTCTCTGGGCCGCCCCAAATTAGCATAATTTCTCCCAGCAAAGGAGTTTGAAATGCCGCTACCATTACCGAATCTCGACAACCGCACTTATGCTGAATTGGTGGAGAAAGCCCGCGCCCTCATTCCTGTTGAGTATCCGGAATGGACTGATCACAACCCAACGGATACCGGCATTATCTTAATTGAGTTGCTGGCGTGGCTGACAGAAATGGTAATCTATCGGGTAAATCAGGTGCCCGATAAAAATATTGAAACTTTTCTGAAACTGCTGAATGGGCCAGAATGGGCGCTGGAGGGTGACTTGCAGGGGGCGATTCGCCAAACTGTGGTCGATTTGCGAAAGCGCTACCGGGCGGTGACTTGTGAGGATTTTGAGCGCTTGGCAACAGAAGACTGGAATGAAACAGAACAATCAAAATATTTAGGGAAAATTAAGCGGGCCCGATGCGTTCCGGAACGCAACCTAGCAATCAAAAATTTGAATAAGCGAGCGGTTCGCGCTCCCGGACACATCAGTTTAGTGGTGATTCCAGACGGGCCAGACGCAGAATTTAACCGCCCGCCCTCACGGGAGTTGCTGGCAGGGCTGTGGGAGTTTCTCGACGAGCGGCGGCTGCTCACCACATGCCATCATGTCATTGGGCCAGAGTACCAGCGCGTCCAGATCGGGGCGCAGTTATTTCTGGAACAGGGTGCCGGTACAGAAGAGGTTCGCCGGCGGGCCTCAGAAATTCTCGGCAATTTCTTTCACCCCCTGAAAGGCGGTGCGGAGGGCGAGGGCTGGCCGTTTGGCCGCAGCGTTTATATTTCTGAAATTTACGAATTGCTGGATGGCGTCCCTGGTGTGGACTACGTTGAATCCGTCAAGCTGTACGCCATTCCTAGAACCGTGCAAATCAGAAACGATCTCAGCCCAGGCAAAAATATTGGCGTGCGGGTGGGAGTGAATACCTATCTGGGGTCGGAGGTACTTCAGCAAAATATAAGCGAGCGGGTCATCCTTCAAGAGCATCAGCTGGTAGAAATCGAAGTCGGTGAATTGGCCATTAAGGAGGCTTGGGAGAATGGTGGCGAGTAAGACCGAATCTGACCGGGTGAGCAGTTATTTAGAATATCTGCCGGCCCTCCAGCAATCTGACAAGTTTTTGGGCCGTTTCCTGCTGGCGATGGAATGTATTTTGAGCGGGTTGACAGCCAGCGAGAGGGATGATAGAATTACAGAACAACCCGGGTTAGAAGAGTATGTAGAGCGATCCCACACTTACTTTAATCCTGGCCTGTCAGCAAATGATGCCGGTGCGGCCCCAGCAGATTTTTTGCCCTGGCTTGCCAGCTGGGTTGCCCTCAGCTTGCAGGAAGAGTGGCCAGAAGATTTCAAGCGGCAGTTTCTCGCTAATATTGTGCCGCTGTACCGGATGCGGGGAACTAAGGTCGGCGTCAAGAAATTGTTGGAAATTTATACGGGAGAGGCGGTCAATATCTACGAACCTCTCGACGAGCCAGCTCACTATTTTCAAGTGGAAATAATTTTGCTGGAGCCGGACTTGCAAAAGTTAAAGCGCAAGCGGCAGATTGCTAAAGCCATTTTAGATCAGCAAAAGCCGGCCCACACTTTTTATTCTTTGCAGGTGCTAGTCCCGACTATGCAAATCAGGAATAATGATTTAAGTAATGGCCTGATTGTCGGTCAGACTACTATTCTCGGAACAACAAGCAAGCGCTAAGTAAACTTATCACAGGAGAGCGATCATGGCAGCCAATTACCAGCAGCCAGAATATGTGGAAAAGAGACTCCGCTATTTCGACGGCCAGTTTTTAAAAGACCAAGACTTTATCGACGAACAGCAATATCATATTGACCGGCAGCGCCGGCTCAGCAAAATTCTCCAGGTTTCGGGGATTTGCCTGGGTCTGGATGTGACAGCAAAGGGAGTGGATCAAGCGATCTTAGCTCCAGGCGCGGCGGTTGACGCAAAGGGGCGGCTGATTGTGCTGGGCGCACAGGAAGTTATTGCCCTCGCCACCTATAAAAACAAGATCGTCAACCTATTTGTCTCTTACCAAGAAATAGAGGCCGAACGGGCGACAGAGGGTAGCGAAGGCAACCGGCGCTGGCATGAAAAGCCGCTGATTGCAGTCGTTGCAGAAGGAGATCCCGATCCGCAGGAATCTGTGAAGCTGGCAAAGCTGAGCGTTGATAAAGATGGCCTAGTTAAAGTTGACAGCACAGTGCGGCAGTATTCGGGAGTTTACCTGCCAGCCGGCGGCGGAAATGGCCCAACCCTGCGTTCTGGGGGCGACAGCGCTAGCAATTTAGCGGTTCTCACCGGCGATTTGAACGTCACGGGATCTGTGAAAGTTAGCGGCACCCTCAGCAGTAACAATATTTCTCTTGGGAGTGGCAGCATTACGGCAGGGAGTGCCACCATCAGTGGCAATCTCACGACAAACGGCAATGTCGGCATTGGCACTGCTTCTCCCACCGAAAAGTTAGAAGTTGCGGGGAATATCAAAGCCAGTGGCAGCATTACGGCAGCCGGTGCCACAATCAGTGGCGCTCTGACTGCGGGCACCTTTACGGTTAACTCTTTATCCGTGGGCAGCGGCGGCATCACAACAACCAGTGGCACTCTCAACTTTGGCAGCACAACAGTCAGGCAGATGATTAATTTGTGGGTGCAAGATTATGGCATCGGGGTGCAGAACAACACGCAGTATTTTCGCACGGCTCAAAACTATGCCTGGTATAAAGGCGGTTCCCATAATGACGGCGAACTCAATGCGGGCACCGGCGGCACAGTCCAGATGGCCATTAAGGATGGCAACGTAGGCATCGGCACGAACTCTCCAGAAGCTTTATTAACTTTGATGGGCAACCGACCAACTAGTGGGAGCGATTCCGCCACACAGGAATTATTGAAGATTTCGAGAATGGGGCCGACT
>JALOOK010000111.1 GCA_025454445.1 Oscillatoria sp. Prado101
CCCGATTGCGCCGGTAAACATTGAGCGGATTGTTGCGATTCTCTGCCTCTACTTGAGCAATCAATTCATCCAGTACCATTATCTGATCGTCAAACATTGTGCAGATGTCGCGCAACCGGGCAACCGACTTCGCTCTTGTCTCTGAATCGGGGATTCTAGGTTGATTGTTCATGGCAGATTCCAGTTCCTTTTAACTTCTTGGGTGCTTGCTTCACCGGCATCCGCAACAGCCGCTGTCTCTTCTATTTACTGAGCCAGTAAGCTCATTGTAGCAGAAGTTGCCTCAGGTTGGGATTCCGCAACCTGCCACAGCAGCAGGTATTGGCGCGTGTAGTAGGAAACTGCCCGTTTCTTGAGGTTCTCCAATTCTTCAATGCGCGACAATCATTTCCTCTGTCTCCCCAAACTGTTGCGCGATGGTGAACCCAACTGCTGTGGCGTCATTGCCGAGTTGCAGGAGTCGCCGGTGTAAGTTGAAAACAGTGGTTGTGATGTCTTCGGGTAAGTTGGCCATCCGTTTGATTTTCCCTAAGAAAATCCTCATCCATTCTCCCATGAAACTTAACCGCAGACATCTGGAAAAACCCGCCCCTACCGGCATGAAACCGCCCCTGCCTGCAAGAAAAATGCAACCAAATTTGATATTATTTACCCACAACCAAAAATCCCCAATCGCCGACTCACATGGAAACATCACAAAGTTGGTATATTGTCAAGCGTCCGGAGGGTTTCTGCGACATCCTCCCCGGCGAACAAGCCGAAAACAAAGAAGCCCCCAACATCACAGAGAAGTGGGGGCCTTATGCCTCTGCAGACGAAGCGATCGCCCGTCGCGTGGGGCTGATTCGTGCAGGCAAATGCAAACCTCAGTAAAACAGAAACCATCGAGACGTAGGACAGGCGTCTCGCAATTCCTTTTACTTCTTGCTTTTCACCTGCTTACCGGCGGGGGATTCAGCGCGTCTTCCCTGGCTTTGAGCAATCTCCTGTCGCAGCACTTCCAAAGCTTTAGCATATTGCGGGTCTTCTGGCGAGCCGATCTTCTCGCGATCGCCCCTCAAAGCATCCCGCTGCTTTTCCGACAGCTCAAACACCACATCAGGGTCAATGCCGTGCTTGTTAATATCGCGACCGTTAGGGGTGAGGTACTTGGCAATCGTCACCGCCAGCCCTGAACCGTCGCCCAAACCTCGCACCGACTGCACCAAACCTTTGCCAAACGTCTTCACCCCCACCAAAGTGGCCCGCTTGTTGTCCTGCAGCGCCCCAGACAGAATCTCGCTAGCGCTCGCCGAACCGCCATCCACCAGCACCACCAGAGGTTTATTCGTCAGAGCGTTCCGGCTGGCATCCTCGCGCCTGGTTTCTCCCCGGCGCTCCACCGTTGAGACAATTGGGCCATCTTGCAGCCACATACGAGCAATTTCAATACTGGCTTGCAGCAACCCACCGGGGTTGGAGCGCAGATCCAAAATATACCCTGTTACCTTCTGCTTTTCCAAATCCTTAATCGCGTCCCGCATTTCCTTCGAGGCGTTGGCGCTGAACTGAACCAGGCGAATATAGCCCACGCCGCCCATCGGAGTTTTGCGATAGGAGTAGCGCACCGGATGGATCTCAATCCGGTCGCGTTTCATGGTAAACTCCAATTGCTGATTATCGCGCAGAATAGTGAGCGTCACCGAGCTGCCGACCGGCCCACGGATCAGGTTCACCGCCTGATTGACATCCATGCCTTCGGTGCTCTTGTCGTTGATCTTGAGAATAATATCCTTAGCCGCGACACCGGCGCGGAAAGCGGGCGTGTCCTCGATCGGGGCAATCACCACCAGCTTTTTGGTTTTCTCATCTTGAGCCAGCTGAATCCCCACGCCGGTCAGCTCCCCAGAGGTTTCAATCTGCATGTTGCGGAACTCTTGCGGGTCCATGAACCGGGTGTAGGGATCTTTCAGCTTCTCCAGCATTTCGCGGATCGCCTTGTAAGCTTCCGGCTTGCTGGTGTACGACCGGCTCAGGTACTCCTTGCGAATCCCGTCCCAGTCCACCTGATTGAAGGTGCCATCCACATAGTTGCGGTCAATAATCTGCCACACCTCGTCAATCAGTTCCTTAGGGCTATCCTGAAAGAACGCCTGACCCTTATGAATATTGGCTCCTGCTATAGCGACAGCGCTAACCGTCATCACTGTCGCACCAACAACGAGGCCACGTTTTGTTATTTCCATAGGTTTGCTGAGCCGGAAAGGAAACATTGCAAAGGCATTTCGCCCACTCTAGCACAATCTATGGGAGGAAGTGTTCCGTAGAATTTCTACCCTCCCACCGAGAATTGGGTTTTCCTAGAACACTCAAGGATCGACCCAACGGCCATCCGCCTTGATTAAGCTAATTAACTCCTCCACACCCTGCGATTCTGGGACTTTTTTGATTTCTTCGCGCCCGCGATATAAAGAAATGTAACCGGGCTGCCTGCCCACATAGCCGTAGTCAGCATCCGCCATTTCTCCCGGGCCATTGACAATGCACCCCATGACTGCTATATCCAGGCCGGTTAGGTGTTGGGTCGCTTCCCGCACGTTGTGCAGCACTTCCTCTAAATTAAACAGCGTGCGGCCACAAGAGGGACAAGCCACATACTCCACCATCGTCTTCCGCAGTCCCAAAGCTTGCAGAATGCTGTAGCAGACGGGTATCTCTTTCTCTGGCGCTTCCGTGAGAGAGACGCGGATGGTGTCGCCAATCCCCTCCGCCAGGAGAGTGCCGATCCCGGCAGTTGACTTAATCCGCCCGTACTCGCCGTCACCGGCTTCGGTCACCCCCAAGTGCAGGGGGTAGTCCATGCCGAGCTGATCCATCCGCTGCGCCAGCAAGCGGTACGCTGCCAGCATCACCGGCACCCGGGACGCCTTCAGGGAAATCACCAAATTGCGAAAATCCAGCGATTCGCAGATGCGAACAAATTCTAGTGCTGATTCTACCATACCTTCGGGCGTGTCGCCGTAGGTAAACACCATCCGCTCGGCCAGGGAACCGTGATTGACACCAATCCGCATTGCCTTGCCTTGGTCGCGCAAGGAAATCACCAGGGGTTCCAGGGTTTCGCGGATTTTTTCCCCAATTTCGTCAAATTCAGCTTGAGTGTATTCGGTTCTGTTCGCTTTCGGCTTTTCAAACACATACAGCCCCGGATTAATCCGCACCTTATCAACGTGCTTAGCCACTTCCAGGGCAATTTTCATGCCGTTGTGGTGGACATCAGCAACCAGGGGCACCCGCTTGTAAGTCTGAATCAGCTTCTGCTTGATTTCCGCCAGGGCGACAGCGTGAGCTATGCTGGGCACCGTAACGCGGACAATCTCGCAGCCGATTTCGTGCAGGCGGCGAATCGCCGCCACCGATCCCTCTATGTCCAGGGTGTCTTCGTTAATCATCGACTGCACCACCACGGGGTAGCCGCCGCCGATAGTGACATCGCCCACCTTTACAGGGCGGGTTTTGCGCCGGTGGATGGTGGTGTCTGTGTTGAGGTTACTGTAGGAGGTGGTGGTTGGGTTGGGCAGAGTTTGCATTGTCGGTTGGTAGATTGTTCCTCTCTGCTTTTCAGATTGCCACAGATGGTGCGCCTTTGGGCGATCTCGGTGCCGGTGCCTGGTGCCGGTCACGGGGTGGCGCGGACGCCGGTTGCAGGCCCGCCGGTGCCGGAGCGCAAACGAGCGATACTGATATAATCGGCAGGATATATCTTGCGGTAGATTTGATATGGACACGAAGGCCCACACCGGCAAGTGGGGCAACTCCAGGGCGTTGGGAGTTGCAAAACCTGTAGCTGAGTGCCAGGAGAGGTAGATGACACGGTTCTCTGTACCATAGAAAATGGCCCGAAGCTCGTGCGGGTGCCGGTGCGTGAACATCGGGAATGCACCCCCGATCGATTCCTAGCCGGTGGGATTGAACCCAGCGCAGAAGTCTGCTGGGGTAAACCAGCGCGGAAAGCAGTTTGGTAAACTCTCCCCCCAAACGAGGTCATTTTATCCGTAAGTGTCCGCCGGATTTGCTTGAGGAGGTTTGCCGGCGGATGAAGCCAATCTTATTTTAACCGATCGAATGGAAATCGCCACCAAATGATACAAACCCGCAATTGCAGATTGCATATTGACTCCAGTCAGGGATAAAGTTGGAGAAGCCAGATATGTACATGAGAGATTATCTGAAAAATAAACAATCGGAATTTATAGATAGGCTTAACAGCGGTGTGGCCAGCTTACTTCGCTATGAAAAAACCGGCATCTACGGGTAGATTAAGACGATTTCCGGTAAAGAGTTAAAGGAGATTCGCCAGCATTCCTGGCAAATGGTCATAAAATTCAAGAAGGCTGACCCCGAAGATGTCTTTAAAAATACCATGAAAGGAAAGCTGGGCGAAGCAATTGTCAAACAGTGTTTGGGCGACTTGGTTAGTGAGATTGACTGCGAGGTTCTCCCAAACAGCGGCGATGGCAAGATCGACCTCACGGTGAATTCCGACCGCGAAATTGGCATCCAGGTCAAAACTCGCTACAGCAGTGCCGGTGGAGCTGAGTGGCGGGTGAGCTTAGATGAGCTTGACGCCAATCAAGCGATTGCCTGCGTTTTGATTTACAGCGCTGATGCCGGTGCCCAAGACTTTGATGAATTCCAATCTGAATACTGCCCGATTATGGCTGGCTTTATGCCAACTGACTTAATTTTGGAAGATTTTGAGAGAGGGGAGAGTGATCGAGGAAAAGTTAGAGACGAAAAAGCTTCTTTCCCTATCACAATAGAAGATTTATCCTATGAAGACGGTTTGCGAAACTAGTTGAAAGAGTTGGCCAATAATTCTGAAACCTACATAAAAGCCGGGAAAAAATCTGCCAAGCGGGGTGACTGGGCCGGTGCGATTGAGAATTACACCAAGGCGCTTAGGATTGATGCCGAAGTGGCTGACGCCTACTATTACCGGGGGAAGCCCAGATGGGCAGGTTCTCGCCAGTGGCGGCGATCACATGACAGTCAATCTGTGGAATCCGCACACAGGGGAATTGTTCCAGACTTTTTCTGGACATTCAGACACAGACACTATTTACTCTGTTGTCTTCATCAGCCCTGATGGCAAGATGCTTGCTAGCTGTAGTTTTGACAAGACAATTAAGATTTGGCAGCGAGGTTGAGCCACAGACTAAGGCGCGACCGGCAAGCGGGAGCGCCTCCCACCTTCTTCCCACCGGCTGCCGGTGGCAAAGAAAGCGCTATCTATTCTATAGCGCGTCTAAATCATTCGCGTAAATTTCAGAAACCCGGTAACTTCGGCGAAACCGGGTTTCTGGTATCGAGCGCGGTTGCCCCAATCATTTATAACTGCTAGAATATAATAATAACAGCACTTCTAACAGATGAACATGGCAGAAAGAACCTCCACCTTACAAAAAGCCCTTGAAGTAGTAGAAGCCCTATCGCCAGATGAGCAGGCTCTCCTTGTCGATATTATTCACAAGCGCCTGCAACAGCAGCGCCGGCAGCAACTATTACAGGAAGTCGCAGAAGCCGAGCGCGATTGCGCTCAGGGGAATGTGCGTCGCGGTTCAGTTTCAGACCTATTAGCGGAGTTAGACGATTGAAAAACTTGGTTTGGATCCCAACATTCATTCGGGCTTTTAAGCGTTTATTCCGTCAAAATACCCAACTGCGCCCTCAAATTTAGCGAGCATTGCAACAGCTAGCTGAAGACCCATTTCACACCTGCTTTCGGACTCACAATATCAAAGGAGAATTATCGGGAATATGGGCTTGTTCCATTGACTGGTGCAATCGTATCCTGTTTAAGTTTGTTGCGAATACGGATTCGGATGAGTCAGATATTTTTTTGCTGACCCTTGGAGCTCACGATGAAGTTTATTGAATGATCGGAGTTGGGGCGACCGCCTTCCTGACCCAAAGGCGATCGCATGCAGCTCAACTATTCCTGGTCAGGAAAAACCCATTTCGGCGGTGCTGTGAGTTTCTTTCTCAGCGCTTCCTGAGCAATCTCTATCATCTGATCTAGCGAAGTGTCGCTGATGAACTTTGACGCCTCTGCTGCGTACCCCTGGTTCGGGCATTTGTCACCCAAAACACAGCCGTTGACGCAATCAATAGCGCAGTTTATCTTATTTTCCACTGTTCCCTCCTTTGTCTATTTTCAGTACCGGCATCAGGCGGATTTTTCAGGAGCGCCGGCTCTGAAAGCCGCTTTCCTGAATATTAGAGCGGTTTTCAGTTGGATGAAGTGCGCCCCTGAAACCCGGTTTCTTAAAGAAACCGGGTTTCTCAGCACCTCACTAATATGAAAAACACTATCAGTGTTTAAAACTTTATTAATATACTCCAGAAACCGGAACTTGTCAACGGCCTGGTTTCCCCTCGTTCCCAGCCTCAGGCTGGGAACGCCGTTTTGTCGGCAGAGCCGACAATAGTTGCAACTTGAGTTAATATACTCCAGAAACTGGAACTTGTCAACGGCCAGGTTTTCTGGGCAATTACTTGATTATAATACCGGCTGTCCCCACCGGCAGGCGGGGAGAGGGAGCCGGTGGTGGCGGTGGCGCTGCCAGATGGCCCGGAAATGGGATTGGCGTGCGGGACAGCCGGCAGCGCCAATAGTTCTACTCTGCTGCAGCGGCAGACTCAGATGCAGCGGCAGGCGGAGAGTCCTTTTTGCTCACCTTCTGAGCGCGCGCCTCGGCATCAGCCATCACCTCAGCCATTTTTTCCAGCATTTCCCCGGAGTAATTTTCCAGCACCCGGGTAGAGAGGGCAATGCGGTTTTTCCACTCATCCACCTCAGTGATAACGGCTTTAATCGACTGACCCACCTTAAAAGTATCGGGGAGAGAGGAGATGTAAGTTTGACTGATTTGCTTAATGTGCAGTAAAGCAGTGACGCCATCCAAATCCACAAACAGGCCAAACGGCTTGATACTGACAATATCGCCCTCCACCAGCTGGCCAACCTTTAACTGGCTGATGCGATTCGCTCGAGCCAGCAAGCGCTGGGACAGCACCAGTTTGTTCTGTTCGGGATTGACTTCCAAAAAGTTGGCACTCAGGCGCTGACCGACAAGCCCCTCTAAATTGTCGCGCTCGATCAGGTGCGAGCGGGGAATAAACCCCCGCAACCCCTCCACATCCACAGTAACGCCGCCCTTATTGACTCCCGTCACCCGCACCCCCACAGTCTGGCCACCTTCATGGGCTTGGGCCATCCGATCCCAGACCAGCTTAGATTCCAGCTGGCGGACAGAAAGCGTCACCTGACCTTCAGAATCCTGCTCGCGGACAATCAGGAAGTCCCGCTCTTCCTGCAACGGCAGCACTTCCAACAAATTGGGGACCCGTCTCAAGGAAGCCTCTGCGATAGGGAGAAACGCCGGTGACTTGCCACCGATGTCAACATAAGCGCCATCCTTGGTGTGTTGAAACACCTTGCCGCGCACGACCTGTCCCTTTTGAAACTCGTAGTTGTGCGCTTCGAGGGCTTTGGCAAAATCGTCCATAGAAAAGGACGCCTTTGCCCCTTGAGAACGAATCGATTGTGGGTTCATAACAGTTTAAAACAACAAAACAGAGATTTCGCTTGGATGCTGGCCCTTCCGCTCGAGGCTGAAAGCCACCGGCTCTGGGGACAGGAGCCAACCAATAGCTCTCTCACTATAGCTAATTATCAGCTTTTTGTGGGGAGCCTTCGGGGCGAGATTCCGGCGCTCTGGGAGTGCCGGTGGCGGAGTTTAGAAACCGGGTTTCTTGTGATAAGTAAGCGCCAGATGTAAATCTCCCTTGAGAAGAAACCCGGTTTCTGTATTCTAAATCAGAGTAAAATCGGCAGCGGTGATAGTCTGGGGTTGAATCCCGATCAGCGTCGCCAAATATTCGCCGGTGCCAGCCAACCGGATCGCGGTATCAGCGCCGGCGGCTTCGATGAGGATATCCTGAAACTTCAGACCCAAACCCAGACCGATGGAATCCACGCCAGGGGTAAAATCGGTGATAAAGTCTCCAGATGCCTGAGTTTGGCCGCCATCTCCGGGCGAGTAGGCGAATATATCGGCAGCGGCACCCCCTGTGAGGGTGTCAGCGCCAACAGCGCCGGTGATTTTGTCATTGCCGGCACTCCCGTCAATCCGGTTGGCGACAGGATTGCCCAAGATAGCGTCATTGCCTTGGGAACCCACCAAATTTTCGATAGTCGCGCCAAAGGCAATCACCGTAGAGTAGATGTCAGTCGTATAAGTTCTGGCATCAGGATCGTTAAAGCCAATGTAAGTCGCTCCATTAAGGGCACTGTTGGTCGTGTTGCGACCGCCCTCATTCATGTCAAAATAGTAGCTGTCAGTTGCCGGCAGGGCAGAAAAGTCCAGCGTGTCGTTTCCGGCGGCGTCCCAGATACTCTGCTTGACATCGAAAAATGTGCCGATATCAAACTTGTAGATTGTGTCGGTGCTGTTGAAATTATTCAACCCGTAGAGATTCTGCAAAGCCCGCACGTCGAACGCCATCGGCGTCCTGCCTCCAGTGCCAGCAAAGTTATAACTCATTACGGTGTTCGTGTCGTTATCTTTTTGGAAAGAGAGGTGTGGCCCCACATCTGTCCCTGTCTGCTGCCCGTCACTTAAGATAAACCCTTCGTAGTCATTGGGGTGTTTGAGGCCCAAGGCATGACCGAGCTCGTGAATCAAAGTTTCGTAGCCGTAACTGCCAGGGCCGCTGGAAAATGCCAGATTTGGATTGGTTTCATAGTTGCGGGTTAAATGCACGTCCCCGCCAATTTGCTGGCTGACGCCAGAACTTTCTTGAGGGGGGAGATAGGCGTAGGCGTAAAAATCGCTGATCCCATCCCCGTTGGAAAACATGATTCGGATTTGACCTTCGCTGGGCGGTCTGTCTGGCACCTCGACCAAATTGAAGGGCAAAACTTCGCTATACTTTTGCATAATCTGGCGGACATTATTTTTGATGGCATCGCTGACCTCGCCAACGGCAGCTTCCTCTCCCGGGTACAAAAAGGCACTGGCAGTGCTCACAAAACTGTAGGTGAGCGTGCCACCCGCCTGGACATCCCACACTTGTACCGCCGCCGTCTGTGTGGTGTCCGTTGCTGTCGTGCCATCCGTCGTTGTGCTAGTCGTTGCTGGATTGTCTACGAAAAATGACCGAGAGCCTGGAAAAATTAAGCTTTTAATTCCCTCTTCATCCAAGAAAAGAGACGGGCGGCGACCCTCGAACTGGCCCAAGGTTACATAGTGTTCAAACGCCTGCCGGTTGCTGAGACCTGCCGCTCTTAAGTCTCGGTTCGTGTTTAGATAGTATAACGGGTCGAATACCAGCGAGGCGCGGCGTCCTTCCTGCAAACCGTAAATTAGATAGTGATCAAACAGTTGCTTGTTGTTCAAGCCGGCTGCTACTAGGTCTGGGTTGTTAGTTCGATAGTAGTCTGCGTCGAAAAACCGTGAGGCTTTGCGCCCCTCTGCTAGGCCATTAGTGAGATAGTGATTGAAAGCAAATTGCCGCTCCAGCTGAAGCTGAGCTTCTGCCAAGTCCACACCAGCAGCAGTTAAGCTATTCAAATCCTCGGAGTTTAGAGCGAACTGTAACCCCGCCTCAGCTACGTCTGGGTTGTGTTCTAAATAGTAGCTAAAATCGAAAAATGGTGATGGATCTAGACCGAGGTAAATACCCTCTGTTTGAAACTCTGACAGCAATTCGCGGTTGGTTAAAACGGCAAGGTCGGAATTTGTAGAGCGATAGAAAGGAATATCAAAAAAAGGTGAGAACTGGCGTCCTTCCGGCAGCCCATGATTCTCAAAGTGTGTCAAAAGCTGTTCATCTGTGAAGCCAGCCAAGTCGGGATTGTTAATCCGATAGTAGTTGAGATCGACTATATCTAATGAAATTTCTGGTTCGGGTGGGGGCAGAGAAGATTGACAACTTAGGCGCGGGTGCCGACAGAGGACGGGAACGGATTTACTCACGCAAAAGGGCAAATGCAAAAGGGCAAAAAACTGTGA
>JALOOK010000533.1 GCA_025454445.1 Oscillatoria sp. Prado101
TTGTCCCCCGCTGGCGGGGGTAAGGGGGTGGCCTTAATCCCCCTTTCTCGCTTCTTTATGGGCTCGGCTGATGATCTTTCAATCGCTGAAATCTTGTGATCTATTATTTCAATATTACGCAATTAATAAAATTTGGAGGATTTCTTATGAATATTTATCAGATAGTCGATCTACCGGACTTTATTACCAAAACAAACACAATACAATCCTTATTCATGCTGCGTAGCATGTCTTGCGTTACCACATCGGCTTTACTTAAACCCACAAAAACATCTGCACCCCGGAAATTTTTTTTGCGCAACTGAGCCAACCAGAAATACACAAACATATTAGCGCCGACAAAAATATCTTGTCGCTGCTTCCACAGCAGTCGCAGTGGATTAATCAGCATGTCCATTTGTAGCGCGTGGCGTAGGCTTTCCATAGGAATACCGTCATCGTAGGGAAGTTCATCCTCTGTGGGTGGCAATTCCACCTCATCTGGGGTTGGCTCGACTAAGGTTATCTGATTTTCCATAGAGTCTCACCTATATCTGACTTGGATAGTGTCTATCTTAACCTAAATTAGCGCCAGCGGCGATAGATTTGAAATAACCGCAACTCGCAGCGCAACCGGCGTATCGCCCTGTGCGGCACCGGCATAGTTTACGGGAAGCCCGCCAGGGCTCAGCTTGAGGCGTTGCACAGTAGAAGGATGATTGAAACTTTTTACACTCATAGAAGACCCCTTATTGCCTCCCCCTCCCCGTACACGGGGAGGGGGTTGGGGGGTGGGGTTCATCCGACTTTCTGTGCAACGCCCTGCTTGAATCTGCGCACCGGCAACCGGCAGGCAAAGAGCAAACCCCCGTCACTTTTTCATGTTATAATTCAGTTAATCCCAAGGAGGAAAACTATGGATTGGCAAGAATTGCGCAAACACGCATACCAACTATCCGTCACCGACCGCTTAGCCCTCGTGGAAGCGATCGTCAAGTCACTCAGCGATGAACTCCGCCCCCGCCCACCAATACCCCCAGGGACACTAACACGATTAATTGGAACGCTAAAAACAGATGGGCCTGCTCCAACCGACGAGGAAATTGAGCAAATGAAGGAAGAACGGATAAAGGAGAAATACCTGTAATGCGAGTTTTGCTGGACACCAACATTATTCTGGACGCTCTCCTACAGCGAGAACCTTTTGTTAGGGATGCTAAAGCTTTATTTGAAGCTATAGAGTCTCAGCGGGTCATTGGCTATGTAACAGCCACCACCTTAACTGATATCTTCTACATTGTCCGCAAGAACAAGGGCGCTGAGATAGGAAAGCGAGAGGTGGCCACTCTCCTGGCAGGAATGCAAGTTTGTACTGTTAATCGTGCTATACTAGAGGCAGCCGTCTCCTCTAATATGAGCGATTTTGAAGATGCAGTCCAGCTTGCCTGCGCGATGGCCGATAATCTTGACGCGATTGTCACCCGCGACACTGAAGGTTTCACCGGCACTTCCTTCCCGGTTCTGTCCGCCGGCGAGTTAATGGAGCGCCTCTCTTGACTTTAAACTTAAACCTAGAAACCGGGTTTCTTTAAGAAACCCGGTTTCTACCTTTTCACAACTCGAATAGAAACGCTATATACTATTATGTGAAGTGTTAGCCTAGTTTCCATGAACCGGCAGTCAATCCCCCGCCTCTTACTCGTCCTCGCAGCAGCGCTCACCTTCTTCAGCTGCACTGCTACTCGCCAGGCGTCTAACTCTCCCCTACAGAACCCGCTGGTAAAACCACCCGCACCCGCCCTTGTTTCCCGCATCGCCTTCGGTTCTTGCAACAAGCACGATTTGCCCCAGCCCCTGTGGCAACCCATTCTCAGCAACAAACCCGATCTCTGGATTTGGCTGGGCGACATCGTTTATGCAGATACCAGCGACATGAGCGTCATGCAGCAGAAATATCAGGCGCAAAAAGCTAACCCGGACTACCAGCAGCTGCTAAAAACCACCCCCGCAATCGGAACTTGGGACGACCACGACTACGGTCAAAACAATGGCGGCAAAGACTATAGCAAAAAAGCCGAAAGCATGCAATTGCTGCTAGACTTTCTCGATCAGCCTCAAGACAGTCCGCGCCGCAAGCAAGCCGGCGTTTATGCCGCCTACACTTATGGCCCTGTTGGCAAGCAGGTGAAAGTAATCCTGCTCGACGGGCGCTATCACCGGGAGACTCCTGGCCCAAATAGCGATCTCCTAGGAGAGGAGCAGTGGGCTTGGCTGGAAAAGGAACTGAAAAACAGCAAAGCCGGCATCAATCTGATTGCTTCCGGCATTCAAGTTATCCCAGAAGAACACAAATATGAGAAATGGGCTAAGTTCCCCAAAGCGCGGCAGCGCCTGTTTGATTTAATTGCCAAAACGAAAGTGCCGGGCGTCATTTTCCTGAGCGGCGACCGGCATTTTGCTGAGATTTCTAAAATCGGGACTGCCGGTGTTCCCTATCCGCTCTACGAGATTACCTCAAGCGGTTTGACGCACAGCTGGGATAAACTGGAGCGAGAGCCGAACCGCTACCGACAGGGCGACTTCTTCAAGTACCTGCATTTCGGCTTGATTGAAATCGACTGGGACAGCAAGCCGGTGCGCCTCAAATTGCAAATCCGCGACCGGCAAAATCTGGTAAAGTTAGAGCGGGAAATCCAGCTTTCAGACCTGCGCAAGTTGTAGCGTCAGCTCTTGCGGATATCGCTGTCTGTTTCCGGGCGATTGAAATCGCAGCTATACAAACAAAGTCCGCCTGCCTTTTAATGGCCGGAACTGCCGGCTTTCAGGATAAGAAAATGGTGAGAATTAACCCTTCACATTTTCCCAGTCACTTCGATATGAAATGCACCCATAAATCACCATCAATCCTACAGATGCTGTCGATCAGCTCGTAAGAATAAGTCAGCCCCGCACCACTGGCAGCAATATCGTATCCGTTCTCACCGTATTGGCCACAGGGGTCATTAACGGTGAAACCGGCGGGGGTGTAGCCGGTGACGCAAATAACCTGCCCAGCCGGTGTAAAATATCCGTGTATAACTGCGGGGTTGCCGACCGCAATCCATTCCTTGACCAATTCAATCGTGGCATCGGTTTTAAAGTGGTCTTTGCAACCGTAAGCTTTGATTGCCTTAACCAAGTCGTAAGGATTTTGGCGACTTAATTCCCGATCGTTTAGCCAGTCAAGCAGCTCGTCTTCCAGCGGTTTGCCGGCATTTAGGGGTTTCACCCCTAAATATTCCAGCGCCATCGCCATACTGGCGCAGCTGCTGTAACT
>JALOOK010000112.1 GCA_025454445.1 Oscillatoria sp. Prado101
TTTCAAAAGACTGACCTGACAAGTCGGCAATTATTTGCGCCACCCGCCTTAACTTGACTTCAGCCCCCGTAACGGCGTCCTTATCAATTGTGTAAGTCTCGCCGGCAAGCTGGATGTTGTGATTCGTCCACTCCCCAAACTTTTTAATAATTTCTGCTTTCTGGTGCCCTAGGCTATCGCTGTTATTCATCTGAACGTCTCAAAATCGCGTGTTTGGGACAGGCAGGCTGTACTGCGTTCAAAACTATTATATCAAGATTTGGCTCTCCACTCAACAGAAACCGGGTTTCTTGAAGAAACCCGGTTTCTTGTCCACCGGCACACCTCAGACAAATTCCACTTTTTTCCCTTTCTCCATCACAGACAAACTCGGCTCAATCATCAAATCCACGATCCCGCTAGCCTGAGAGTTGCTTTGAGGCTGCACCCTAAACATCGCCACATCAATACAGCGAGCCAAGTAAGTAAAATTACCGTCCACAATGCCTGACACACCGGCATTTAAAAAATACACCCCCGGATTCAGCAAGCACTTGAACTGAAATTTCACCACCAGAGTCGTGTCCGCCTCAACATAGCTGATCGACTGGCTGGAAGCGGAAGCCGAAGCCCCCCCAAGCTCAAACCCACTCAGAGTTTTCACCAGCATGCCAAACCGGATTTTAGAAGCCGGCTTGTAAAACGCCACCGTGTAAGTGTATATATAAGTGTTCCGGCTGTTCAGGTGGTTGACAATTTTGCCATCCTGTGTAGTGATTTGGGGGTTGAGAATCCGGGCACCCCTGGGCACATAGGAAATCGTATTTGCCGGCACCAAATCCGGGTCATAGAATTCCCGCAGCCACTTATCCTCCGCACCGACGCGGCTGGACACAACCGAAAGCGGGCTTTTTTCGCGACCGGCAAGATGCGATTTCAAAGGAGTAACACTCGCCCGCTCCAAACTGCGTATTTCTTCCCGCAATACCTTTTCCTTATCCGACGGCGCGTAAATCAACTTGTGATACTTATCTATCACCACCTTAGGCTTGTGAGACAGCAGCAATTCCCCCCGATCCATCAGCACCGCAGCATTGCACAGTTCTATCACCGTTGAAGCGGCGTGAGAGACAAACAGAATTGTTCCCCCCCTGTCCTGAATAGTTTGGATGCGGGCGAAGCATTTGCGCTGGAAAGCTTCATCCCCAACCGACAGCGCCTCATCCACAATCAGAATATCCGGCTCGACGCTAGTCGCCACCGCAAACGCCAGCCGGACAAACATCCCACTGGAATAAGTTTTCACCGGCTGCTCGATAAAATCGCCAATATCGGCAAACGCCGCAATTTCATCGAACCTTTCCTCAATTTCAGAGGGCTTCAGCCCCAGCAACTGGCCATTAAAAAACACATTCTGCCGGCCAGTAAACTCCGGATTGAACCCACTCCCCAATTCCAAGAGCGCTGAAATGCGCCCACTCACCTTAACTTCCCCTGCTGTTGCCCCCAGAGTGCCGGCAACAATTTGCAGCAGGGTACTCTTTCCCGAACCATTGCGCCCGACAATCCCCAAAGTCTGACCTTTTGGCACTTCCAGATTGATATCGCGCAGCGCCCAAAATTCCTCAGCTCTGCTCTTCCCGGGCAACAGAATCTCCTTTAGCCGGTCGGCGGGATGTCTGTAGCGCTTAAAGCACTTCGACACATTTTTCAGTGAAATTGCGACTTCTGGCATAGCTGTTATTAAAACTGCAAATAATCAGGTGAATACCGTCACTTGTTCGGACGGGGGCTTTAAAAACTTACAGGACATCCGCAAATGCCGGTCGCAAGCGGCGGTACGACCACAAGCCTGCGCCAAACACTATTAACGATATCACCGAAGCCGTCCCCCACTCGCCCCAGTGCTTCACCTGTCCCACCAGAACCAGATCGCGGTAAATTTCAGCAAACGCCGCCATTGGATTCAGCCAAAATACCGCCGCCCGCCAATTTTCAGGAATCACAGCCGCCGGATAGCAAATTGGCGTCAAATAAAACCAAAAATTGATAATTACTCCCACAGTTTGGGGAATATCCCGCAAAAACACCGTCAGCCCTGCCCCCAAGTACCCCAAACCCGCCGTTAACAGCAGTTGAGGCACCCACACCAACGGCAACAGCCACAAAGTGCTGTGTGCCGTGTGCGCTGTGAGGGCCACCAGCACAACTAAGGCCATCAGCCCCATCGAACTCTCGATGAACGCCGCCAGCACCGGCACCAAAGGCAGCAGCACCAGAGGAAACACCACCTTCTTGACCAAATTCGGCTGCGCCACCACTGAAGACGACGCCTGCAGCAACCCGCCGGTGAATGCCATCCAAGGCACTAACCCGGCAAACAGCCACATGCCAAACGTCAAATTATTTTCTGGCAGTCCCTGCAGGCTGAGCTTCACCTTCAGCACTATCGAGAAAACATATGTGTAAATCAGCAGCTGCGAAATCTGATTTATCAACGGCCACAAGTTCCCCAGCACTGACCCTTTATACCGCGCCTCTAGCTCGCGCCGCACTAAGGTCTTCAGCAGATCCAGTTTCAGCCACCACTTGAACTCCATGAGCGCCAAGCGGTTAACCCTGCCAGCTTTCCTGACAGCTCCTCTAATTGTTCTCACCAATTCCGTACTCCTCACCCACTACACACCACACACCTAAACATACCGCCCTTGAACCCCCTCTCAGCGGCACAAGGCGAGCATCCCACTTTCGCCTTTTATCCAGCTCTTACGCCCCCTCTCCCCTTGTGGGAGAGGGGGTTGGGGGGTGAGGGGCTTTTCTTACCCCCCCTCACCCCAAAGTGGGAGCGGGGGCTGGGCGGTGAGGGGCTTTTCTTGCCCCCCCTCACCCCAAAGTGGGAGAGGGGGCTGGGGGGTGAGGGCAATAGATTGCCCCTGCATTTTGTCCAGATTGAAGGCAGCCAGCGGCATCTTATACCTTAAATTAAGATTTTAGGCATATTTTTTATTTTTTTTCCAGAATCAGCATGTCCTGGTAGGTGGTGAACTCCGCACGCCCGCACCACGAGCCGCCGTATTGTCCCCGCACGCTGAAGCCGAGCTCGGCAATCCACTGCAGCAGGAGCGGTTCCCTGAAGCCAATCGCAGCCTCGGGCACCTTGGTGGAGGCGGTGAAACAGTCCTCCAGTTCATAAACGAGATTTTGGGAACTCTTTCCCGCCGCCACCAGCAATTGCGACTCCTCGTTGAGCAGGAAGCAAGTGCACAAGCACCGCCCTCCGGACTTCAGCACCCGGCGGATCTCATCGAGGTAATGGCGAACCTCACCGGCTCGCATGTGCGTAAAAACGGAGCTGAGCAAGACGAAATCAAAACTCTCACCCTCATAGGGAAAAATAAACTCCTCCGCCGGCACCCTTCCGTTCGGGCTGTACATCGGGTTGCAGATGTCCGCCAGCCCAAATCTAAAATTCGGAAACCGAGGAGAAATCGTCTGTTGCGCCCACTCGATGGCATTGGCCATAATGTCAAACCCCTCGTAGCGGGCTGCCGGTGTCAGGTAATAAGCCAGGGAATAAGCCATGCGCCCAAAACCGCAACCCACATCCAGCAGGCAATCGCTTGGCCGCAGACCGGCCCTTTGCAACAAATGCCCCAAAAACTCAAAAGCAATCAAATAAAAATTGCCACCGATTAAATCCGCCTCCTCCTGACTGGGCACCGGCAGCGAATCCCCCAAGATGCTGAACAGCATACGCCCCTCGCGCCCGCTGAACAGGGGAGTCAAAATCACCAACCCCTCTCGCGCCCCCTCCCACTCTTCGAGAGGGGCGCGAATGCTGAATACGGCAGTCTCAGCGCAGTCCAAGTCCGGGAAAGCTTTTTTCACCCCCGGACTGGACAGCCCCCTTTGCACCTCAAACTCAGTTAATTCCCTGCCGGCAAAAGAAACCTTGAAACCGTCCACCGGTCCGGCACTGAATGACGCCACCCAGCCTCCCAGGCGCAGCACGCCACTCTCGATGGCCACATCCAGATGCCCCAGACTGGCCACGGGTTCCCTCCGTTGGCTGACTTGCACTCGCACAGCTGAGCCGGCTGCCAGCGGCTGCAGGACTTCCGCAATCACCTGGCGCTGCTCGGCATCGTAGCCCCAGCGGTCGAGAAACGCCTGGTAGGCACCCGAACCTGCACTCGCGCTGTCTCGCATTTCCTTCGCCAGAGCTGGTATAGCTGGCAGTTCCAGGTTTTGAATTAAATTCACACAGCGGGAGCGCACACGCAATGAACTCGCTGCCATCTTCTGATCTTGCCTGCGCCGGTGCGCCACAGCCATCGCCGAGGACATCACCACAGTTTTCAGCAAAAATTCCCCAACAATCTCGGCAGAAGACTGCAACCCTCGAAGCACACCGGGAGAAGGACTGTCTGCCAGAGGTCTGCCGTCCGTCAGATAAACGCCGAAAAACTCCCTGGCGCTATCTTTAGTGCTCACCAGCCCGGCGATCGCAGCTTCAATCTCTGACTCCTGAGCTTCGCCCCGATCCATCCGCTCGAGCAAAGATTGGGTCATGGCCATCACCGCTTCAGCGGCCTCATCTTCTGGGACTGACAAAAGGTCTTCAACAGCCATAATTTTAAAAATCCTCCAGCCAGAACTTGAGCAATGGTACTCCAACCTGCTTTTCAAGATAACTTGATCTTGGGGAATATTTTAAGACCGGCGGCAATCATGGCAATCATCTCTTCCAGCAAACAGCCTCAAGAACCCAAGCGGCGCAAGAGCGCGGCTGAATCACCGGCAACCTATTCCGCGCCGCCTGCGAACTCCCTGCTAGCGCCCGAAGCCACCGGCGACGAGCAAAACAGCAGCAAACTCGAAGAAAAACTCCGCCCCCAGCGACTCGCAGACTACATTGGCCAAAAAGACCTAAAAGACCTACTCGATATTGGCATCAAAGCCGCCAAATCCAGAAACGAATCACTAGATCACCTCTTGCTCTATGGCCCCCCCGGATTAGGCAAAACCACAATGGCCGTGATTATGGCCCAAGAAATGGGCGTCGGGTGCAAAATCACCTCCGCACCGGCACTGGAGCGCCCCCGAGACATTGCCGGTTTGCTCGTCAACCTCCAACCGGGCGACATTCTCTTCATCGACGAAATTCACCGGCTCTCCCGGATGACAGAGGAAATCCTCTACCCGGCGATGGAAGACTTTCGCCTCGACATCACCGTTGGCAAAGGCCAGAGCGCCCGCACCCGCAGCATTACCCTGCAGCGCTTCACCCTAGTCGGAGCAACCACACGAGTCGGAGCCCTCAGCTCTCCCCTGCGCGACCGATTTGGCCTGATTCAGCGACTGCGCTTTTACGAAGTCGAAGAACTCAGCCAGATTGTGCTGCGAACCGCCCAAATCCTCCAGACACCCGTCACCCCCGATGGCGCAGCAGAAATTGCCCGCCGCTCCAGGGGAACCCCTCGGATTGCCAACCGACTGCTAAAGCGAGTCCGCGACTACGCCGAAGTCAAGTCATCGGGGGCCATTACCGAAGCCGTCGCCACCGAAGCCCTGCAGCTGTTCAACGTCGATCCCTGCGGCTTAGACTGGACTGACCGGCGCTTGCTGAGCGTGATGATTGAAAATTTTAATGGCGGGCCGGTGGGTTTAGAAACAATGGCCGCCGCCACCGGCGAAGACGCCCAAACCATCGAAGAAGTCTACGAACCCTACCTGCTGCAAATCGGCTACCTGAACCGCACCTCACGCGGTCGCATCGCCACCCCTGCAGCCTGGAAGCACCTCGGTTACAATCATCCCGGACAGCAGCTCCCTTTATTTTAGGGGCGCGGGGTTACGAGTTAAGGAACCAACACACTACGGATTGCCGGTGCGCCAATCCGCCCCGCCGTGCTACCATATAAAACTCGATTTATTTATAGCGTTTCTCAAATTAGTGTGCTACTGAGAAAGTTGGTAGGGGCGGTCTCCGTGGGTGCCACCGGCACTCCGAAAATGGGCTTATGGGCTATAGTATATCAATCTGAGAACCGCTATATTTCACTTAAAGAAGTTCGCAGTTGCGCTTTAAGCTGTGGCGCATTGAATTTGCTCTATCCATCTTTATCTCCTCGTTATCCCCTCGTTCCCCTCGTTCCCAGCCTGGCAGCTGGGAATGCTTCTCGCTTTGGCGAAAGCCTCCTTTCGACCACATGCAGCATTATTAGCCTAACAGCTGAGCGCTAAATTGCGACTGCCAACCCCTATTTTTTAGTAAATTATATATACGGAGATGAGATGATTAGCTTGATTTTGAGTGGGGTGTGGGCGCTGCTGGTGAGTGTGGCCAGCTGGGTGGGGCAGATCGTGCCGGGGATGCCGGCCCTCTTGCCGGCACCGGCAGCCATCGAGCAGCAAGCGCCCGACAATCTGGCCAAAAAGGCGTTCGCCGCCACAAATGCCGGTGACTTCGCCACAGCTGAAAACTACTGGACTCAACTGATTGACCGGCTCCCAAATAACGCAGCGCTTTGGAGCAACCGGGGCAATTCCAGAGTCAGCCAGAACAAGCTAGAAGCGGCGATCGCGGACTACAACAAAGCCATCTTCCTCGCGCCCGACGCCCCCGATCCCTACCTGAATCGGGGCGCGGCGCTGGAAGGGCTGGGCCAGTACGAAGCGGCCATAGCGGATTACAACCGGGTGCTGGAACTCGATCCACGAGATGCTGCCGGTTACAACAACCGGGGCAACGCCGAAGCGGGGCTGGGCCAGTGGCAGGCGGCGCTGACGGACTACCGGCAAGCGGCTGATATCGCGCCAGACTATGCCTTCGCCCGCGCCAACTACGCCCTCGCCCTCTACCAAACCGGCCAAACAGAAGAAGCCATTCGCACGATGCGCAATTTAGTGCGCAAATACCCCAAGTTTCCCGATATGCGGGCGGCGCTGACGGCTGTCCTCTGGGAACAGGGACAGCGGGGAGAGGCTGAAAGTAACTGGGTGGCTGTCGTGGGGCTGGATTCCCGCTACAAAGACATTAACTGGGTTGCCAGCGTCCGCCGGTGGCCCCCTAAAATGGTGTCAGCGCTCAATAAGTTTCTTCACCTACAGTAAGCTGTTGCGCATTTAATTTGCGCTATTCACATCGCGTTGGGGGCGGGCACCAGTGCCCGCCCCTAAAGCCAGGTAACGCCTATAGCAGTTGGCACGCGCGGTTAGGACAAGGGGTTTAACATGATGTAGGGGCGGGTTCATCCACAACCTGTGCCACACAGCTACAACACCGATAAACCCGCCCCTAACCTCTGATATAGCAGTAGGCAGTCAGTTTAGTACATGGGCATTGGGGATTGGGCATTGCGCATTGGGCATTGCGCATTACTGCGAGTCTTTCCCATGCGCCATGCGCCATGCGCTATGTCATTAATGTCCTGACCTAAATGACAAGTGCTATATAGCAGTAGTCATATTGGGCCATCAGTGTCCGCGCCCAATATGACTGCTGCTATATCTGCAGGCTATGCCTTCTTTGTGTAATAAGCAGATTAAAAGCGTAACCCCTTGACACTTTTACGCGCCATTTTGCTGCCCATTGGCCGACAAATTGTCCACTAGCCCTTGGCCATAACCAACTGCTCAATCAGCTGGGGCGTCA
Source organism: Oscillatoria sp. Prado101 (assembly GCA_025454445.1). Lineage (GTDB taxonomy): Bacteria > Cyanobacteriota > Cyanobacteriia > Cyanobacteriales > Oscillatoriaceae > Oscillatoria. Next base: position 7,637 of record JALOOK010000112.1, read on the forward strand.
GTTCCTCAACATTGCTCAAGACGGCAACAGCACCGGCTCCCCGCAGGGTAGCAGCATAAGCATCCTGGCGTGCCGGTGTTTCCTGTGCGTGGGGCGGCAAAACTCCCACCCCAATCCACCGGCGAGACGGGTGCAGCTGCTGGGCTTTCAGGACAGTGTGCATGTCAGCTACCGTGTCTCCGAGATAGATGACCGGCGTCGAGGCGGCGGACGGCTGTCCCTGTTCCAGCTGCACCACCGCTATTAGCAAGCCGGTGGGGTCAGGCTTTTCCGGGGCGTCCTCCATCGCCACCAGCACCGGCGACTTCAACCCCAAGCGTCCTTCCAGCACATAGGTCGCAGAGCCCCGCGTGGCACCGCTGAAAAAGCCCCAGGGAATCCCCGCCGCCGTCAGCCCCTGCAAATAGGCCGGCTGCAACAGCAAAGGTTCTTGACAAATGTACCCGTTCCAGTGTATGGGGTCAGTGCCGCGATAGCGGGATTGGAAAAAAGCGACGAGGGCGTCGCAGTCCAGGGCAATTTGCGCTCGCGGCTGGCCTTGGGCCTCGAAGTAGCGGTAAACCAATTCTCGGGAAGCGTGCCAGTCGTTGTTCCAGATGCCTTCCGATTTCAGCCGGTCGATGTCCACCTGATCGGGGCGGTAGCCACCGCCGGTGAAATGCTCTACTGTATCTGCTAGAGCGCGGCGGTATGACCCGCTCACATCCCGGACTACGCCGTCAATGTCAAACACAGCAACAGCCCGGATTGGCTTGCTCGCTGTTGTGGGTTCTGTTTCAGTCCCGAAACCGGGATTCACTCTCACGCCCTCTGCGCCCATGCGCCTCCGCCTTCCAGCTACCGTTTTCTCTATTACGTTTACCACGCTCTGGTGTTGAAGTCCACCGGCTCCCAGGTGCAGATCGGGGTGCGATTTTCTCAACCCTGTGCCGGTGAAAAACGAAAATGTGTGTTAAACTGAAAGACTGTACAGTTTTTTTACAATCCCGGCTCTGCCCTGGAGGTGTGATTGTCCAAGTTCATTCTCAAAGTTCTCTGGCTAGAGGAAAACGTGGCGCTGGCGGTTGACCAGGTGGTGGGCAAAGGGACAAGCCCTTTGACTTCTTACTTTTTCTGGCCTCGTAACGATGCTTGGGAACAGCTAAAAAATGAGCTGGAAGCCAAACACTGGATTTCCGAAACCGATCGCGTCGAGTTGCTCAACAAAGCCACGGAAGTCATTAACTATTGGCAAGAGGAAGGCCGGCGGCGGCCCATGTCCGAAGCTCAGACGAAGTTCCCAGAAGTTGCCTTTACCGGTAGCAGCTGAGCCGCAGTTTAAAAAATTCCTTACAAGCGGATGCCTTTTCCTGGTATAGGAGCGAGGTCATCCGCTTCTTGCTTGATCGTGGCCCGCTCCGGCCCGCAACAGCGATGCCCAGAAAGGGCAGTCTCCGCCAGCCTAGGGGCGGCCACGGGGGGGCGGCCACGGGGGGCGGCCACGGGGGGCGGCCCCCGTAGGGGCCGCTCTTCCCCCTTTTTTTTGGGGGGCAGGGGGGAGATCCTCCGCCTATTCAGCCGTTTAATATTGTGTTTATAAACGCGCTCTCACTTATCGAGTTGGGCCATCGTTTAGCTAAAAGTCACCGTCAGCCAGCTGCCCTTGCTTATGGATCTGTTTCAGGCATCTCCCGCATCATCTGAAAATTCGCCCTCTGATACAGAACAGCGGCACACAGCCGATTCCAGCACTATCGAGCTCGCCCTCTCAAAAAGAATTGATTCTTGGATCGTTGGCCGTGGCGAACTGTCCCTGCCTTGTGCGCCAGCACTGACAGACAATTACATGCAGCGCCTGACACTGCTGTTCTCCACAATGGGCAAAAGCTGGTCGGAAAAGGAACTGCAGCAATTGCGCCAATTGCTCGCCCGCAAGCTTGAGGAAGGGTTTCGCGGTTCCCCCCACTCCCGGTTGATTGTTCGCTACGAGTCAGAAAAGTACCCTTCCTTCCCGACGGTTCGTTTAACTGTGAGCGTCTCGATTCTCACTTCCTCACTGCAAGACCAGTACAAGAAGTGGACTGAGACCCGCGAGCCGCCTCTGTTTGGCAGCCATCCCGAGTGGCTCCAGCCGGCCTGGCGCGTGACAGCCTTGCGTTTCAGTGGTACGGAGATCACGGCGCCGATCGTGGATCGGCTGGACACGGAAGGACCAGCCCTACGGGCTATTGAACAGGCCGAGGCCTTTTTGCGGCGGAACCTGCGCGTGGCGCGCCTGCTGGTAGACCGGGGCACCCACTTCGAGGAACAAGATGTGCCCGAATACCCATTGGCAGCCGCGCATGAGGCCGTTGCCAACGCGGTAGCGCATCGTGATTATGCC
>JALOOK010000534.1 GCA_025454445.1 Oscillatoria sp. Prado101
GCCTGTGGATATCACCTGTTCGATAATATCAGCAGCGCGAGAAACTCCGCCCGATCGCCGAATCGCTTCTTGCAGCCGCCCGGCATTCTTTTTATAAGAATCTTCCGCCAACACACGCTGTATAGCGGTTCGCAGCTTGGGGACACTTAACTTTTGCAGAGGCACAAACTCCCCAGCCCCTGTCCACGCAATCCGCGCTGCCACTCCCGGCTGGTCATTGGCAATCGGAATGGCCACTATCGGCACCCCATTGCTGAGAGATTCCAGAGCCGTATTCAAGCCGGCATGCGTAATCGTGATCCGGGCTTTTTGCAGCAGTTCCAATTGCGGCGCATACCCAACAACCAGGGGATTTCCAGGCAACCCTTGCAGCGATTCTGGGTGAGTTGAACCCCCCAGAGAAATCACCAACTGGACATCTAACCCAACACACGCCTCAGCCATTGATTTGAAAATCCCCAGCAGGCGATTTTGCACAGTTCCCATAGAAGCGTAAATCAGCGGTTGCCCGGTCAACTTTTCAAACGGGAAAGATACAGGTTGCCGACCGGCTGGGTTGTGGTAAGGGCCGGTGAAATGGAAGCACTCCGGCAAATGCTGCCTGGGGAATTCAAACTCCGGTGGCTGCTGACTCAACTGTGCCAGTTTGGAGAAGTTTTGGCTGGGGTGAGAGTAGAGGGGCAACTTCCACTGCTGGCGATACTCGTTGATAACCTGCCGAATTGGTTGCGTGAAAAGAGTGAGTAACCCGTAACAGGCTCGGTTGCGCAGACGCGCCCACCAGACTGGATTGTAACTCCAAGATGTGAAAAAGGGGGGAACACTGTCCTCTTGATTCACGATCAGGGCGCTGTACACAGTAATGAAGGGAATTCCGAGGAAGTCTGCAACAGTCCCGCCTTCTCCTGTAGTTTGGTCTACCAGCAATGCCTCCACACCGGCTGCCTTCAGCGCTTTTGGGGCGTCTCGCAATAGCATAGCAGCACCCTGCTGTATTAGACTGAGGGTATATTGCCCGGCTGCCAAACCGCTCAGTTTCCCCACCTTTCCCAGCGATTCTGCCATAAAACCCGCCGGAAACTCAGACTCTCCAATCGCCCAGAATTCCAATCCCGCTGCTTGTGTTTTTTGTAGGGCATCGGGAATTCCGAATAGGGTGACGCGATCGCCGCGCAGTTTCAGTTCGCGCCCTAAAGTGGTCATCGGGTTGAGGTGGCCGGTTGCAGGAGGACAGAGAATGCCAAAATGCGTCATGGGAAAATGCAGAAATCAAGAAAAGTTTGAGAGATAGTGAATTTTTTAGTATTTTAACCCAAGTGGGTACTTAAGGAGGCAGTCGTTTCGGAACTGCGCACACCGCCACCAATGAAAATGTGTGGGCCATAACCCGACTGTAGGGCTAAAGCCCAACTACAAACATTTTCAACTCAGAGCCTCCAAAGCGGCGTTCCCTGGCTCTGCTAGGGAACGAGGGTAGGGGCGGGTCCCTGTGCCCGCCCCGGAACGAGGGGAACGAGGGGAAATTCGCACACCGGCACTGCTCTACCCGACAACATTTTACTGCAAAAGACCGGTTCCAGTAACGGGAACGGCGGAGCGTTCTCGTCCAAAGAGGTGCGATGGTATAGAACAGCACACTTTCTTAAGCCTTCTTTAAATTTTGGCACACACCGGCTCACCGCAGCTAGCATAGAGATAAGCGCCACCGGTCGCCCACTGGACACCTGAAAATTCAGGAGGTAACTACCTATGCCCACCGCAGCACGCTCAGGCTCCACATTAGGGGGCCTATATGTCCAATCCCCATCGGGCCAGAAACTGGTTTTCCCCCTCAAACATACGGAAGTGCTGGCTAAAATCGCCGGCAATCTGTCCCGATGCGAAGTGCGGCAAACCTTTGAAAATCCCTTCACCGAGCCCTTAGAAGCCGTCTATATATTCCCACTGCCGGATGAAGCCGCAGTGGATGACATGGAAATTAAAATCGGCGACCGCATTATCAAAGGCAGCATCAAAAAACGCGAAGAAGCCAAACAAATCTACGAACAAGCAAAACGCCAAGGGCGCACTGCCGGTTTGCTCGAACAGGAGCGCGATAATATATTCACACAGTCTCTCGCCAATATCAAGCCGGGAGAGCAAATCGACGTTATCATCCGCTACACCGAAAGCCTGAAATTTGAAGGCGGCGATTACGAATTCGTCTTCCCGATGGTGGTGGGCCCGCGCTATATCCCCGGTACGCCAATTGACAGCACCGGCGATACAGACCAAGTGCCCGACGCCTCCCGCATCAGTCCGCCGGTTGTGCCGCCAGAAACTCGCTCTCGCCACGATATCGGCGTTACCGTGGAAATAAATGCCGGCGTGCCGGTTTCGGATGTTCGCTCAACTTCCCACCAGATTCTCATTGAGCGCAAGGGTAAAATCGTGCGGGTGAAGTTGGGAGGCGAAGACACAATTCCTAACAAAGATTTAATTCTGCGCTATCGGGTTGCCGGTGACAAAACCCAAGCCACTGTGCTAACCGAAGCCGACGAGCGAGGCGGTCATTTCGCCATTTATCTCATCCCAGCTTTGGAATACCGCAGCAATGAGATTGTGCCCAAAGATGTCGTGTTCCTGATGGATACCTCCGGTTCCCAAGCCGGCGATCCGCTGCTGAAATCCCAAGAACTGATGCGCCGGTTCATCAGCGGGCTGAATCCAGACGACACCTTTACTATTATAGACTTTTCCAGTACCACTCGGCAACTTTCCGCCCACCCATTGCCAAATACTCCGCAAAATCGCACTCAGGCAATTAATTACATCAATAGCCTGCAAGCCAATGGCGGCACGGAATTACTTAATGGCATTCGCGCCGTGCTGAATTTCCCACCGGCACCGGCTGGACGCCTGCGGAGTGTTGTGCTGCTCACAGATGGCTACATTGGCAACGACAATGAAATTATTGCCGAAGTGCAGCGCCACCTGAAAGAAGGAAATCGCCTCTACAGTTTCGGCGTGGGCAGTTCTGTCAACCGCTTCTTGCTCAATCGCATCGCAGAAATCGGAAGGGGAACCTGCCAAGTCGTCCGCCAGGACGAACCGACGGTGGAAGTCGCCGAGAAATTCTTCCGCCAGATTAACAATCCCGTGCTGGCGAACATTCAAATCAGCTGGGAAGGCGAGGGGGAAGCGCCGGTTATTTACCCCTCAACGCTGCCTGACTTGTTTGCCGAACAGCCGCTGGTTTTGTTTGGGCGTCTCGCACCCCCACCCCCCAACCC
>JALOOK010000113.1 GCA_025454445.1 Oscillatoria sp. Prado101
GCTCCAGCCACTGCCGGTGCCGCGATTCCAGCCGGTTTAAATCAATCAGCCGTTTGTCAAACGGAATATAGGTGAGGGATTCAAACCCGTACCACGGCGTCTCACCGGCTGCCGGTTGCCCACCGTTTTCTGCGGACAAATCGACCACCACATAGAGGTTCTCAATGCGGATTCCCCCCCATCCGGGCTGGTAAAAACCGGGTTCAATGCTAGTCACCATCCCCGGTTCCAGCGCCTCTTGCGCCCGCTTGCTAATCCCGTTTGGCCCTTCGTGGACATTCAAAAACGCTCCCACGCCGTGCCCGGTTCCGTGACCGAAATCCAGTCCCTCCAGCCACATTCCCGCACGAGTAATCCCATCTAAATGCACTCCCGAAGTGCCTTTGGGAAACCGCTGCATCGCGCAGTTAATGTGAGCTTTCAGCACCTCAGTATAGCGGAAAATTTGCTCGGCGGCTGGCTCTCCCACAACTATTGTTCTCGTGGCATCCGTCGTGCCCCCTAAATACTGCGCCCCGGAGTCCAGCAGCAAGAATTCCCCCGGTTTTAGCGCCTCATCCGGGCTGGGCGTCCCGTAGTGCACAATAGAACTGTTGGCACCGGCACCCGCAATCGTGTTAAAGCTCAGCCCTTGAAATCCCGCTTCCTCTCGATAGAATCCCTCGACTGCTCTCGCCACGTCTAGCTCAGTCACGGTTTGCCCGCCCTTCAGCCGGTCACCCACCCACTTCAAAGTGCGCACCTTAGCGCGACTCGCCTTCAGGTTCGCCCGCCGCATCTGCTCGACTTCCACCTCATTTTTCCGCGCCTTCATCCCCTCAATCGGATTGGCTGCTTCTACAATTTTAGCCTTTCCTTCCAGCAGCCGGTATGTGCCTGCCGTTGAGTGTTTGGCATCCAGCAGCACCCGCAGCCCCTGCGACTGCGAAACCAGAACGCTCAGCGTTTCTTCGTACCGATCATAAGGCAGCAGGGTGACGAATATCTTGAGTTCTTCCTGAATTTCCCCGTCAATTCTTTCCAAATTAGTAAACAGGAAGACTTCACTCTGCGTTATAATAGTGTAAGCGATGAAAACCGGATTGTAGGAAATATCCCAACCCCGCAGGTTAAACAGCCAAGCCACTTGGTCAAGTTTAGTAATGGGAAGGATATCGGTTTTAGCCTTGTGCATGGCTTCCCGAACCCGACCTACTTTCTGCTGTGCCGTTTCGCCGGTCAGATCCACCGGCACGCGGAAAACCGGCGAATTCCCGCACGCCGGTACTGGATCGGATTCCGCCCAAGGACTTTGGCTGCGAACCATATCCACTAAATTTTCCGCCACCGGCACCAGATCCACTCCCGCCGCTTCCAGCTGCTTTTTCAGCCTGCGGAACTCATCCAGCGGAACCGTAAACGGAGCGAATCCCAAGCGGAAAACGGTTTTATTTTTCACCGCCTCCTCTCCCAAACCTTCCAAGATTTCCGCCAAAGTTTTTTCGCCTTCTCGCCCAACCTTGGACACCTTAATCAGCGACGGATCTACCTCCAGATCCGCTTGCTCGTAGTAGCGGAAATCGACAAACAGCCAAGCCCCCTGAAGCCCCACGATAAAATCTCCAGCAGAGCCGGTGAAACCACTCGCCCAAGCTCGTCGCTGCTTGGCTTCCGGGAGATACTCATTCAAATGTTCGTCAGCAGAGGGAATCAAGTAGCCATCCAGCTGCTGAGCCGCCATCAGAGAGCGCAACTCAGTCAGCTTGGCCCCGATTAGCTCTCTCTTAGCAGTCTGAGGCTTTACAAGGTCTAGCGATGCCATAAACGGGAACCGGTCGTGGGAATGGTGAGTAATAATGATTTGAGTTATAGCACTTTCCTTCAAAATTTACAACTCCCGCCCCTAACTTGCAGGACAGGTGTCTCGCGAGAAGCCGGGGGGGAGCATCCCCAGGCATAGAAAAAGTTTCACCCTCACCCCCCGTTCCCCCCCTCTCCCATGAAGGGAGAGGGGGGAAAAATAAACAATTCTCCCCTCTCCCCTTGTGGGCTACGGCTTATACACAAATCCCTCTGATCCCAATTTTCCATGAAGTTGGAAGAACCTCTTTCTCCCCCCTCTCCCCCTTGTGGGAGAGGGGGGCTGGGGGGGTGAGGGGCAAGCTGTGGTCTCCGACCCGAGATGTGTATAAACGGTAGCCCCTTGTGGGAGAGGGGTTGGGGGTGAGGGGGATTACAAAAATGGGATGCTCCCAGCCGGGGCGGGGGCGGTTTAAATCTCCCCCCACTAACTATGGACTTATTTGAGCACTACAACCTAAAACTCGCTGAAAAAGAAGCCCCGCTCGCAGCCCGCATGCGCCCCCGCACTCTCGATGAATTTGTCGGTCAAGAGCATATCCTGGGGGCGGGGCGCTTGTTGCGGCGCGCCATTCAAGCCGACCAACTTTCCTCAGTGATTTTCTCCGGTCCTCCGGGCACCGGCAAAACCACGCTCGCCCGCATTATTGCCAACACAACCCGCGCTCACTTCATCGCCATTAATGCCGTCCTCTCCGGCGTGAAAGAGATTCGCGATGCCATCGAAACCGCCCGGGAGCGGCGCAAGAAAAGCAACCAGCGCACCATTCTTTTTGTGGATGAAGTGCACCGCTTCAACAAATCCCAGCAAGACGCCTTGCTCCCCTGGGTGGAGAACGGTACAGTCACCCTGATCGGCGCGACGACAGAAAACCCTTACTTTGAGGTAAACAAAGCCCTGGTCAGCCGGTCGCGTCTCTTCCAGCTCAAGCCACTGAATGAGGCGGATCTGTACCGGGTTGCGGAGCAAACTCTCGCTGACGCAGAACGGGGGTATGGCAAGCTGAAAGTGCGGGTAGAGCCTGACGCTCTCGCTCATCTGGTTAATGTTGCCGGTGGCGACGCTCGCTCCCTGCTCAATGCGCTAGAATTGGCAGTAGAAACAACCCCGCCCGACGCCACCGGCACCACTCATGTCACCCTCGCCGTTGCCGAGGAATCCATTCAGCAACGCGCTGTTTTGTACGACAAAGAAGGGGACGCCCACTTTGACACCATCAGCGCTTTCATCAAAAGTTTGCGCGGCTCTGACCCAGATGCCGCTCTGTACTGGCTGGCAAAAATGGTGTATGCCGGTGAAGATCCGCGGTTTATATTGCGGCGGATGCTAATTCTCGCCAGTGAGGATGTCGGGCTGGCTGATCCCAATGCAGTGGCGGTGATTAATGCCTGCGCCCAGGCATTTGACCGCGTGGGAATGCCAGAAGGGCGCTATCATTTAGCACAAGCCGCGCTCTATCTGGCAACCGCACCCAAATCCAACAGCGTTATGGGCTTTTTTGACGCTCTGGCTGCAGTTGAAAAAGAGGCAGAATCGGAAGTTCCGTCGCACTTAAAGGATGCCAATCGCGATAAAAAAGGATTTGGGCATGGAGCCGGCTATCTCTACCCGCACGCTTACCGCGATCACTGGATCGCTCAGCAATATCTGCCGGCAAGCTTGCAAGGACAGGTATTTTACCAGCCATCAACTCAAGGGTTTGAAGGCGAAATTGCCGCGCAAGTCGCTCGCCGGCGCGAAGCGCAACTCGCTGCTTTAGTTGAAGGTGCCGGTGTCGCACCGGCAGAGGTGCTGACTTACAGCACAGCCGCCCCAACAGTTGACCGCTGGCTGCAGCGCACCCTCTCTCAAGTTGGCGAACAGTTAGCCACTGTGCGCGAGCGCATTTTCGCACTCGCTGAACCCCAGCGCCACCATCTGATCTTAGACCTCAACGCCGCCAGCGGTTTGCTCACATGGGAAGCAGTGCGCCGCGCACCCGAAGGCGGAATTTATGCCGCAGTTCGGACACCAAATGATGCCAGCGCTTTGCTCGAACAAGGGTTGGCGCTTCCCGAATTAATCCGCCCTACAGTGCTGAAAGCCAGCTTAACTGAGCTGCCTAATATATTAGCAGAACAGGCAGCAGGCGTGCGATTTGACCGCATAATCGGGCGCAACTCACTGCTGCAAGAATCTGATAAAATAGAGACTGTGCGTCAGGTTGCTAAATTCTTGCAGCCAGATGGAATTATTGTGCTGGCGGAGGCGGTTCCCCGCCACACGCAGCGGCTCTATCGCTTGCTAAATTCTGACTGGCTGGATGCGGATTTGTACCAGCGCCTCGCTGTTGCGGAAGAGGCTATCTACGCCAGGGAGTCAGATCCGCTGGTGAACTGGGATGCGGGCGACTTGCGGGCTGCTTTCGAGGCTGCCGGTTTAGCTGTTAAAATGGAGATTTCGCGCTCAACTACGCACACGCACATTACGCCCGCTTTGCTGGAGCGCTGGTTTGCTCCCACCGGCACGCGCCCAACTTACGCAGCGCACCTTTCTCGCAGTCTCTCAGAAGCAGAAATACTGACTGTAAAAAACATTTTCAGCCGGCACTTGCGCAATCAAACTGTGATTTGGGAGAGTGCGATTGCCTTTGTGCGGGCGCATCGCTGACTGTTCCGTTAGGTTAACTCTCGGGGTCTTTCTCACTCCCCCTCCCCGCACGCGGGGAGGGGGTTGGGGTGCCGGGTTGCCGACGCTTGGATGCGACGCCCCTAATTCGCCTCAGTGCCGAGAAGTTCGGCGATTGCTTGCCGTTCCGCCGGCGGTTGGGAGGGCATAGTTTTGCGGACGTCAGTAATCAGCCAATCCAGCGCCGCCGCCTGCAGGTCAATATTTTCGCCCGTTTTATCAATGCAGTAGCGACCGAAAACCAACTTATCTACCAGTCGCGCCCCTTGTCCCAAACGGGAGTATTCAAAAATCACGCTGTTCTCGACAGTCGCCCCACTGCAGATGCAGCAATTGGGGCCGATATAGGTGGGGCCTACAATTTTCGCCCCATCTTCAATGCGGGTCATGCCCCCGATGTAAACCGGCCCTGAGATGTCCACTTTGTCCCAGTTGACGGCAACATTGATGCCGGTGTAGATGCCGGGAGCCACTTCTTTGCCGGGAATCGCCACATTTTTGATTCCCCCCAGCAGCACCTCCCGCACCGCCCGCCAGTAGTCGGGTACTTTGCCAATATCCACCCACTGGAAGTCCATAGCAATGCCGTAGAACGGTGCCCCTATGTTCACCAAATGGGGGAAAAGTTCGCTGCCGATGTCGTACACCTGGCCAGAGGGCACATAGTCCAGCACTTCTGGCTCAAAGATGTAAATGCCGGTGTTGATGTTGGTGCTCAGCGCTTCTGCGACGGAGGGCTTTTCTTGGAAGGCGACGATCTTGTCTGTTGCGTCTGTCACCACCACCCCGTAGCTGGAGACTTCCTCTCGCGGTACAGATTTCATCACCACCGTCGCGATCGAGCCTTTCTCTTTGTGCCACTTGACCGCTGCTGTTAAATCCAGGTCTATCAGGGCGTCCCCGCACATGACCACAAACGTATCGTCAAAGAACGGGTTGAAGTCTTGGATGCGCCGCATGCCGCCGGCAGACCCTACCGCCTCCCCAATCAGTTCCCCCTCCACAATCTGACCTTCAAAGGAATAGGCAATCTGCACCCCAAACCGCTGACCGTCGCGGAAATAGTTTTCTATTTCATTGGCCAGGTGACTGACGTTGACCATAATTTGGTCAAACCCGTGTGAGCGCAGCAACTCAACTAAAAATTCCATCACTGGCTTTTGTAGGATGGGAATCATCGGCTTGGGAATGGTGTAGGTAATCGGACGGACGCGGGTTCCCTTCCCCGCCGCCAGGATCATGGCTTTCATCGACATTTATTTATGACTTTAGGCGAATCTATTCTAGTCAATCGAGCGGTTAAAAGTTATAGCGGTTTTCACTCTCTGCGGGCTGCACCCTGTGCCTGGGAATCTGCTATCATATTAGGCGCTGGCAGTAGGATTCCTGTGAATCCCTCTATGGGAATGGAAATATTTCCTCATTTTCGGCTTTTCCAGCGCCCCAATCCGCACCGCTAGGGTGCCTGTGCGCCGGCACTCCCTGAGGACACCGGCTCACAGCGCCTGAGGTAGCGCCCGGATTTTCAAGTCCCGGTAGAACTCCTCTTGGGTTAATTCCACTTTGGACTGAGCCGACAGCAGCAGCAGCGCCCAGAAAACCCCCACCCGGTGGTCGTTGCGCTCTCGGTCGGCGGCGCCAAGGGAGGGCGGGTGCGGCTGGGAAGCACTCTGCCGCCCATTCGGCGACCATCGCTCCAGCAGCTGCTCGAGATCCAGCCAGTCCTGCTCTCCAGCGATTTGCAGCCAGTGTTCCTGGAGAAACCGCTCCAAGGCGGCGGCGAGTTCCGAGAGATTTTCCTGGTGAGCCAGTTCGGCGATGGCGCGAGCCGCCTGCGCCTTCGACCCAGACGCCGGACGCCGGCGGCGGGTGCGTACCGGAGTGTCTTTGATCGCTTCCGCCATCACCTGCAGCTGCTCGATCAGCTCTTGCAGCGTCACCCGGCGTCTTTTCGGGGGCTGGGCGACAGCGCGGCGGCGCAGCTGGCGCTCCAGATACAGCTGCTCCCGTCGCCCAGCAGCGTCCTCACCCTCGAGCAGCTCTTCTTCTGCCAGTTCTGCCTCCTCCTCCTCCGATTCCGAACGAACCAGACTGTCAGCTTTGAGCAGCACCAGCATTGACGCATACAAAAAAGCCTGCCCCGATTGGGACAGAGCGACTTCCCGCTGGAGTTGGCTGGCATCGCCGACCGGCACCACCTGGCTTAAGTAGCGATCGATAACATCAATGACCTGCACATCCCAGGGGTTAATCTCCCCCCGCTTGGCCAGGTCAATCAGCAGGGCGATCCCTATTTCCGGCACCGACGCGCCCGCACGCCGGTCAGCCGGGGCTAAGCCATCCAGGGACAAGCTTTCTTCCATTCTCAGACCTTTCTCTGTTGATTGCGGCTACCGCACCGGCACTATTAAGTAGAAGCGGAAAATTAAACTCCTGAGTCGGAGGCGACCGAATCCCGGTTTGTTTGGGGAACCGGGAGAGCGAAACCTGACAGATTAGTGATGCCGGCCCACAAGGTCGCGCTCCGGCAGAGCCCCTTCCTACAGGGTAGCGAGAGGTTGCAGCACGCAGAAGCAAGCCTCTCACCGGGTGTCCGCTTTACTGGGGGAGGCATCGTTAGTGAGGGACGCCTCTGTGGTGTAGGGCTCGCTGGAAGTGAGCAGCCGCTGCTGCTCTTGCATTTCTACCTTGAAGCCTTCAATATTTTGCTCCAGCTCCTGAATGCGGGCTTTTTGTTTGCGAAGCTGACGAAGGGTTGGCAGCTCGGCCAGAAACCGCTGCAACCTAGTCCACACACCAAACAGCCACGCCAGGATGGCTCCTAGCCCCATCGCCAGAAACAGTTCTAGGGACAGGGGAGCTTGAAACTCTACGCCTGCGACGACATTAATTTTGGCCACCTGTGTGTTTTCGATGCCGAATAGCAGCATCACTAAGCAAAATATGAAGATGAGCGCGAAGTTGATCAGTCGCATCAACGGACTCCTGCATCTTGGGGTTCAATTGCCCATTTTACGAGGGCACCGGCACCTGTCAGCACTGCCGCCGCCAATACCCGCAGCTCGCCCCCTGGCTTGTCCGCCCTCTGGCAATATCATCCCGGGCGCGACCGCACAGCCTTTACTTTACCGTCTCTCACTTCCGTTTGATAAATTTAGTTTATCCTCCAGGAAGCCACGGGCAGACACTCCCCGCACCAACAGCTAGCGGACAGGGGGGCCGATGATATAACTATTATCCACCGGCCAGCGCCCCCTGTGGGCCGCTCTCGACACTGAAAATATTGCAAGAGGCCACTATCAGGGCTTTGGCGACTAGAAATATGATTGAACCAAACCACTTTCATCGAAACCCCTACATCTTTCTCCCCCTCCCCGCAGGCGGGGAAGGGGGGGCCCCCTCTGGGGATAAGGGGCAGGGGGTGGGGGGTGGGGTTGATCCCCGGAATATGTCACACCACTATGAGAGCTGTAAAGACAATTGCCAGCGCCGTGCTGTTCACTGTATTAGGGGCTTTGGGGGCGATCTCCACCGGCACCTATGCCCGCCAGCAACCCTCCCTGACAGAAGCTTACCAAGTCATCAAGACCAAGCAGTTTGTGGACTTGACCCACGCTTTCGAGCCGGGGATTCCCCACTGGAAGGGCTTTCCCAAGGAAACCCGCCAGAAGCTCTACTGGTACGATGCCGGTGTTGGCAAGCTGGGGTCTGGTTTTTGGGCGGATTTGTATTGCCACGTCGGACAGTGGGGCACCCACGTTGACCCACCGGCACACTTTATCAAAGGGCTGCGCACCGTTGACCAGCTCGATGTCAAAGAGATGATTCTGCCCTTGGTGGTGATTGACGTTCACGACAAAGTTGCCAAGAATCCAGATTATACCATAACAATGGAAGATGTCAAGGCTTGGGAAGCCAAACACGGCCCGATTCCCGAAGGGGCGTTTGTCGCCATGCGCACCGACTGGTCGAAGCGGTGGCCAAATGCGGCGGCAATGGCCAACAAAGACGCCAAAGGGGTGGATCATTACCCAGGCTGGAGTCTGCCGGTGCTCAAGTACCTATACGAACAGCGCAAGATTACGGCTTCCGGACACGAAACCACCGACACCGATCCCGGAGTCGCTACCAGCAAGGATGATTACTCGCTGGAAGCGTACATCCTCAAGCAAAACCGCTACCAGATAGAGCTGCTGACAAACCTGGACAAGGTTCCACCTGCCGGTGCGATCTCTGTCGTCACTTTTCCCAAGCCGAAAGATGGCTCTGGATTCCCGGCGCGAGTGTTTGCGATTTTGCCGTGAAATTCCTGGGACAGTCGAGGTGGGTAGCCGGCGGCGTAGGGGTGGCCACTATGCAGCCGCCCCTACTAGCTGAACTGGACGGTTCCCCTCGTTCCGGGGCTTATTATTCTTAAAAAAGCGGTCATTCAGGGGATGTCGCCACCACAACTCCATAGTTTCACGGAAAAAGCCGATTTTTGCGCAAATTATGTTTATCATAGAAAAGGTAAAAGCATAGCTTGTCCCCTCTATCTGAGGAATTGGCCTAGAAGATGTCAGGGTGTTTCCTACCACGCCGGCAGGAAGTGCTAAAGAATCTCTGCTTTTATGTCAGGGAAGTCTGACAGCAAAGCCGTTCTAATGTTAAGCGCAGATTCTCCATCGGCAGCGCCATATAATAATCCAAGTTGCTACTTAAGTCTGCGGAGCCGACAAAGCGCAGATTCTCCATCGGCAGCGCCATATAATAAAGTAATAGCCCAGTCAGGAAAAATCAACCATGCTCGCAATTCCAGGCTACCAGATTCTCGCTCTAATCTATGACAGTGCCAACACACTGGTCTATCGAGGGCGGCGAGAGCAGGACAATCAGCCCGTTGTCCTCAAGCTTCTCAAACCAGACTACCCCACGCGGGCGGAACTCAGCAGATATGAGGGGGAATATGAAATCTTGCGATCTCTGAAGACAGAAAGCGCAGTCAAAGCCTACGCCTTGGAGAAATATAATAACAGTTTGGTAATGATTTTAGAGGATTTCGGCGGGGAATCATTGAGAATATTAATGTCATCCCAAAAGTTCACAATTTTGGGATTTCTCACCTTGGCGATCAAAATAACTCGCAGTTTGGCAGAGATTCACGCGGCAAATATCATCCACAAAGATATAAACCCGTCGAATATCGCTTTTAAACCAGCCACAGGGCAAGTTAAAATCATAGACTTCAGCATTGCCACCGCCCTCAGCCGCGAAAATACCGCGATTAAAAATCCTGCCGCCTTAGAAGGCACTCTCGCCTACATGTCGCCAGAGCAAACCGGCAGGATGAACCGCTCGCTGGATTACCGCACTGACTTTTACTCCCTGGGAGCCACCTTTTACGAGCTGCTGACTCACCAGCTGCCTTTTGCCGCCACCGACGCAATGGAGCTGGTGCACTGCCAGATCGACATTGTGATGAAGTTGCTAGCAAAAACGGCTGAAAAGCGATACCAGAGCGCCTGGGGGCTGGTGGCTGATTTAGAGGAATGCCTGAGGCAGCTGCAGTCAGCCGGGAAGATTGCCAACTTTACCGTCGGACTTCAGGATATATCTGACAAATTTCAAATCCCGCAAAAACTCTATGGCAGAGAGCGGGAGATAGAGAGCTTAATAGCCGCATTTGAACGGGTGTGCGCCGGCAGCACAGAAATGATGCTGGGGCTGGGATATTCCGGGATTGGCAAATCAGCCCTCGTGCATGAAATTTACAAGCCAATTACCGGCAGGGGCGGATACTTTATTTCGGGAAAATTTGACCAGTTTCAGCGGACAATTCCCTACTCTGCCGTAGTCAGCGCCTTTTCCGAATTAGTGCGGCTGCTGCTCACCGAAACAGAAGAACAGCTCGCGGTGTGGCGAGAAAAGCTCCAGGCCGCCTTTGGGCCAAACGGCCAAATTATTATAGATGTGATTCCGGAAGTGGAACTGATTGTCGGTTCCCAGCCGCCGGTGCAAGAATTAGGCCCAGCCGAGACGCAAAATCGCTTCAACCTCGTCTTTCAAAACTTTATCCGGGTGTTTTGCGCCCGGGAGCATCCGCTGGCGATCTTTCTCGACGATCTCCAGTGGGCTGACTCCGCCACACTCAAACTGATAGAGCTGATGCTGGCGGATGAGGCGACGGAATATCTGTTTGCGATTGGGGCGTACAGGGATAATGAAGTCAGCCCCACCCATCCGCTGATCGTCACCCTTGAAGGGCTGCGGCGCAATGGAGCGACAATCAACCAGATTGCCTTAGCGCCCCTCAACCTCGAACAAATTAGCCAACTGATTGCCGAGACTGCGCACAGTAACAGGATCGCCGTCAAACCCCTCGCCGAACTGGTGCTGCGCAAAACCCAAGGCAACCCATTCTTTGTCAGTGAATTTCTCAAAACCCTCTATCAAGAAAACCTCCTCACCTTTACCCCGCCCGACTCTGGCGAGCGCGGGGGGTGGAAATGGGACATCGAGCAAATTCAGGCCCTCGACATCACCGACAATGTAGTGGAGCTGATGATTTGGAAAGTCAAGAAACTGCCAGAGGGCACCCAGATGGTGCTGCGCTTGGCAGCTTGTCTGGGGAGCCAATTCGATTTAAACACCCTGTCTCTGATTTACGAGCAAGAAGCATCCGCAACCTTCCAACACCTTTTGCCCGCCATTGAGGAAGGACTGATCCTGCCGGTGTCAGAGTCGGACACTTCCGAACCGGCACTGATCAACCTGCCCCTGTTAATCCTCAACTATAGATTCTTGCACGACCGGGTGCAGCAGGCGGCTTACGCCCTGATTGATGAAGACAAGAAAAAAGCCGCTCACCTCAGGATCGGGCGGCTGCTGTTGGCTAGCACCCCCGCCCAGTATCGCGCCGAACGAATCTTCGAGCTTGTGGATCACCTGAATGTGGGCGCGTCGCTGATTGAGGACGAGCGAGAACTGCTGGAATTGGCTACATTGAACTTAGAAGCCGGCAAAAAAGCCAAAGACGCAACCGCTTACGTCGCCGCAAGGCAGTATTTGACCGCCGGCATGGACAGGCTGACCGGCAAGATATGGGATGAGAGCTACAACTTGGCTTTGGCCTTGCACAAAGAGCGGGCAGAGGTGGAGTATTTAAATGGCAATTTCGAGAAGTCAGAAGAATTGATTAACCTGACTTTGCAGCGAGCCAAATCCGTCACAGAAAAGGCTGAAATTTACAGCGTGCTGATTTTGCAGTCTACTATGTCCTCCAAATACGATGAAGCGGTAAGGGCTGGGAGAAAGGCTCTCAGCCTGCTGGGCGTGGATTTGCCAGAAGAGGATTTGCAAGCCGCGATTAATGCGGAACTCGCAAAAGCGAAAGTCAATTTGGGAGAAAAAGAAATTGCCTCCCTGATAGATGAGCCGGAAGTCAACCTACCGGAGAAAAAAATTGCGCTACACTTGTTAACTAAATTGCTGCCATCGGCTTACCTTAAAAACCCACCGCTGTGGACGGTGTCTCTCCTAAAAGGAGTGAATCTTTCTCTCAAATATGGTTCCGCACCGGAATCAGCCAGTTGCTACGCTAACTATGGCCTGATGCTGTCCGCTCTTTTTGGCGATTATAAATCCGCCTACGAGTTTGGCCTGCTCGCTGCAAAGCTGAGTCAGAAGTGGGGCAACGTGGAACTGAAATGTAAATCGCTTTCGGTTCTGGGCAATGCTTTGACTTACTGGTTCAAGCATGTAAAAGAAATTGAACCTCTCAGCAAGGAAGCGTATCAAGCTGCTCTGGACTCCGGGGATTTGCTGTTTGCTGGATACGTTCTGAACTACCAAGCCATTAATTCATTTTTCCGGGGAGAAAATCTGGGCAAACTCCAGGAAGACGTTTCCCAGTATTTGCAGTTCAGCCATAAGACGAAAAACCAGCTGGTAACTGACACTCTGCTGGGATTTCAAATGGCGCTCTGGAATTTGAGCGCTCAAACGAGCGGAAAATTGGACTTTTCTGCCGGTGAAGTCAGCGAAGCCGAGTACCTGGCCAGCTGTCAGGAACATCAAAACCTTTACTCTGCCTGCATTTACCTGCTTCGGAAATTCCAGGTTCTCTACCTGTACGGGGAGCTAGCTGAAGCCCTAAAATGCGCTCAAACAGCAGAAGAGCAGCTGCGCTATATTCCAGGGACAATATTAGTGACGGAGTACAATTTTTACTCCTCACTCCTGTTTCTGGGTGTCTGGCCACAAGCGACGGAATCCGAGCGCCAGCAATACTGGGAGAAGGTAGAGGCCAATCAAAAGCAGATGAAAACCTGGGCGGAGAACTGTCCAGAGAATTTCGCCCACAAGTACCTTTTGGTGGAAGCGGAAATGGCCCGCCTCACAGGCAAGGAGTCAGAGGCAATAGACTTGTGCAATCAAGCTATTGAATCAGCCAGAGAGAATGATTTTACCCACAATGAAGCCTTGGCCAATGAACTGGCAGCCAAGTTATGGTTGAGCAAAGGCAAGCAGAAGTATGCCGAGATCCACATGCGCGAGGCATACTATGGCTACCAGCGCTGGGGTGCGGCGCGCAAGCTGGAGGATTTGGAGGAAAAATATCCGCAGTTGCTGGTGAAAACTGCCGCCAGCACTCGCGCTGCGGACCCCCGAACAACTGCTATGCACACCACGACTGGCAACGGTTCGGGGGCGCTGGATTTAGCCTCGGTAATCAAAGCCTCCCAAGCCATTTCCGGTGAAATCGTTCTGGATAAGTTAATGGCCAAGCTGATGAAAATCCTGATCGAGAATGCCGGCGCTCAAAAAGGCTTGCTGATTTTGCCGGCAGACGGAAAGTTGCTGATATGCGCTGAGGCGTCAGTCGCTCAAGAAGAAGTGCTGGTGCGCCAATCCCAGCCGGTTGAGGTGCAGCACCGAATCGCCGCTCAGGATTTGCCGGTGATGGTGGTTAATTATGTGGAGCGCACTCGCCAGGATGTGGTTTTGAGCGATGCGGCGAGTGAGGGGCAATTTACCGCCGATGCTTATATTGCCAGCCGGCAGCTGAAGTCTGTCCTGTGCTTCCCGATCCTCAATCAGGGGAAACTGATCGCCATCCTTTATTTGGAGAACAATTTAGCCACCGGCGCGTTCACTCCGGACCGGCTGGAAATCTTGCGGCTTTTGTCTTCCCAGGCGGCTGTCTCTCTGGAAAACGCCCGGCTCTACGCTTCGCTGGAACAAAAAGTCCAGCAGCGCACGCAGGAATTAAAGGAAAAAAATGAGCGCCTCTCGAAAACCCTGCAAGAACTGAAACGCACGCAAGCGCAGCTGATCCAGACGGAAAAAATGTCCAGCCTGGGGCAGATGGTGGCCGGTGTGGCCCACGAAATCAACAACCCGGTCAGCTTTATCTATGGCAATCTCACGCCTGCCGGTGAGTATGTCCAAGAACTGCTCGACCTCATCGAACTCTACCAGCAGCACTACCCCCAGCCTGCGCCCGAGATTCAAGAGAGAATCGAGGACATTGACCTGGAATTCCTGGTTGAAGACTTGCAAAAACTCCTGGATTCGATGACAGTGGGGGCGGAGCGCATCCGCAATATTGTCCTGTCGCTGCGGAACTTCTCCCGCCTGGACGAAGCGGATATGAAGCCGGTGGATATCCATGAGGGCATCGAATCCACCCTGCTGATTTTGCAGACTCGCCTCAGGAAACAGGGCAATTGTTCTGAGATTGAGGTGATTAAAGAGTACGCCAAGCTGCCACGGGTGACCTGCTACGCCAGCCAGCTCAATCAGGTGTTTATGAATATCATCAGCAATGCCATCGATGCCTTGGACAAGGCGAGAAGGAATGTCGGGGAGTCTGGCAAAAAGCCGGCCATTACCATTCGCACCTCGGTGAGAGACTCTGACTTTGTGAGAGTCCAGATTTCTGACAATGGCCCGGGCATGAACGAGAGCGTGATCAAGAAAATATTTGACCCCTTTTTTACCACCAAGCCAGTGGGTTCTGGCACCGGCTTGGGGCTGTCGATTAGCTACCAGATTGTGGTGGACTCTCACGGCGGACAGCTAACCTGCGTTTCCGCACCCGGTGAGGGGGCGGAATTCGTCATCGACATTCCCGTCAAACCCAAAAATTAGCACGATCCTCGGATAATAAGAAACCAGGTTTCTTTGACAATACCTTCGCCAAAAAAGGAGAGGGCTTTTGTAGTAAAGTTGTTGTTTACCACAACGACAACGGATAACTCTACAAAAGCCCATGCTTGACATCTTACCACTTTTACAGTACCTGCAACCAGAGATTGGGGCCACGAGTGTGCGTCAGCTGAGCCGGATTGCCTTTGCCATGATGGCCATGACAGGGCGAGTGACCATGTTCAGCGCCCGTTGAACGGGTAAAGGTGGAAGTTATCGAACTGTCCAACGATTCTTTCACACGGCCCTCCCTTGGGCCACGCTGTTCTGGGTATTTTTCCGCCAGCATTTATACCGGGCTTCTGAAGTCTATCTGCTCGCAGGTTCTGGAAGTGGTAGTGACCAAATCAGGTAAACAAACATACGGAATCGAGCGCTTCTTTTCGAGCCTGTATGGAAAATCCTTAAACGGGCTATCTTTCTTCACATTCTCCAACGTGAGTGTGAGCGCAAAAACGTTCATTTCCTCTAAGGGTCGAACAGGTCATCAACAGCGACCGGGAAAAGTTGAGCCCGGCAGCTGAAAATACAGATTCTAGCCCGCCCAAAGGCCAAGTCAAACGACCCAAGGCAAGTCGGAGTAAAAATCAAACGGTCGGGACGGCGAGCGACCCAATACCTCAAAATCGAGGGGGCGGCCTGCCGGGAGTAAAAATCAAAATAAAAGCGCCGTCCCTCTCAATCCGGAATTATTGCAAATCCAAGGTTGGATAGAGTCATTGCTTAAACTGTTGGGCGGTATGCTGCCCCTGAGTTATCTGCTATTGGACGGTCACTTTGGCAATAATGCCTCCCTGCAAATGGCCCGCCGGCTAAATTTACATCTAATTTCAAAGCTTCGTTACGATTCGGCGCTTTATATACCCTATCAAAACCCCGACCCTGACCGAAAGTGCCGCCGCAAATATGGAGATAAGCTTGACATAAGCAACATGCCCGCTCAATACCTGAAGAGCAGCACGATTGATGGGCCAACCCTCACCGATATTTATCAAGCGCAACTCCTGCACAAGGAATTCGCTCAACCCCTGAATGTGGTGATTCTGGTCAAAACTCATCAAAGCACCAATGCTCGCCACCATGTCATTTTATTTACCAGTGACCCTGACTTGGATTACGACAAGGTAATAAATTTTTACAGCCTGCGCTTTCAAATCGAATTTAATTTTCGGGACGCCAAACAATTCTGGAGCCTGGAAGATTTTATGAATGTCAGCCAAAAGGCAGTGACTAATGCGGCCAATCTCTCATTTTTCATGGTGAACCTGTCCCATCACCTGCTCGGGACTTGCCCAGGGAAGGATTGTGGGGACAGTGTGCTGGACCTCAAAGCCATCTGTCGGGGATCTAAATATGTGGCCGAAATCATAAAACTCCTTCCGGAAAAACCTGAGCCAGTTTTATTGGCTCAGATTTTCCAAAGTATATCCCGCCTGGGTCGTATCTACAGGCCACCGGCTTGTAGCAACCTCAGCTGAATTGACGAAGGTATTGTTAAAGAACCCGGGTTTTTGGCCCCTCAAATATTTCATCAATCATTTAGAACCTTCGCCCATTCATTGATCACAAACGTCAACTAAGCTGTTATGCTTTTAATCAGCTTGTCCCTTGAAAGCAGGCTCTGCCGACAGAGCCTCATTCCCAGCTTGAGCTGGGAATGAGGAGAACGAGGGGATAGAGACGGATAGAGCACAGCATCCGGGAGCAACAGCTTAGTAAATCCGCCCCTAAAAAGTGAGGCAAAAGTTATTAATCAACCATTTAAGACGACAAGTAAGTGTAACTGCTCAGACAGCGCTCGTAGTTCTGCAGCAGCCGCTGAGCCTCCTGGATGCTAATCCGCCCTTCTTGCAAAGCTTGCTCGGTTTGTTTGCGGATACTTTCAAGCAGATCCTCAGAGTCGTACTGGACATAGCCCAGCACTTCTGTCATCGTATCCCCCTTGACAACCTGTTCGATTTGGTAGCCTTTCGGCGTCAGCTGGATGTGCACAACATTTTGATCTCCAAACAGATTGTGCAGGGAACCCATGATCTCCTGATAAGCGCCGGCGAGGAACATCGCCAAGTAATAGGGTTCTCCCGGTTTGAGCGGGTGCAATTCCAGCACCTGCTTCACATCCGACTTGTCAATAAACTTGTCGATTTTCCCGTCACTGTCGCAAGTCAAATCGGCCAGAGTGCCCCGCCGTGTGGGTTCTTCATCGAGCCGGTGAATTGGCATGATGGGAAACAGCTGGTCAATCGCCCAAGTGTCTGGTGCCGATTGAAAGACAGACATATTGACGTAGTAGATAGACGCCATTATATCATCTAAATCTTTCAAATCGTCATGAACTAAGTCCTGCTGGCGGACGATTTCTTGAATTTTGTGGCAGCACGCCCAATAAAGCCGCTCAGCCCGGGCGCGGTCACGCAGACTGAGATAGCCGAAGTTGAACAGGCTAATAGCTTCTTCTTTAAATTGAATCGCGTCGTGGTAAGCTTCCTGGTAGTTTTCGTCACTAATTGACTGGTAAGTTTCGTAGAGATTGCGCAGAATCAGATGCTCTTTTTCGCCGAGTGCCGGCGGTGCGCCGGCGGACACCTCACTCGTACCCAGAACGTCAAAAACCAGCACTGACTGGTGAGAAGCCAGAGCCCGACCGCTCTCACTAATCAGGGTCGGTGCCGGCACAGAGCGCTCCTCACAAGCTTCTTTCACCTCCGCCACAATGTCATTGGCGTAGTTCTGCATGTTGTAATTTTTAGAAGCGTAAAAATTCGTCTTAGAGCCGTCGTAGTCAACTGCCAAGCCGCCGCCGACGTCGAGATATTTCATATTTGCTCCTAATTTCGCCAGCTCGACATAAATCTGGCTGGCTTCCCGGATAGCGTCTTTGATGGCGCTAATCGAAGAAATCTGAGAGCCGATGTGGAAGTGCAGTAGCTGCAGTGAGCGCAGCAAGCCGGCGTCTTTGAGCGCGTCAGCCGCCTGGATAATTTCTGGAATCGTCAGGCCAAATTTAGCGCGGTCGCCGGTGGTGCCGGCCCACTGGCCCATCCCCTTGCAGGTCAGCTTCGCCCGAACGCCCACCAGCGGCTCGATCCCCAGCCGGCGGCTCGCCTCAATCACCATCTGCACTTCTTCGAGCTGCTCGAGGACAATAATCGCCGTCTGTCCCAGGCGCAGCGCCAGCATCGCCGTCTCGATATATTCTCGGTCTTTGTAGCCATTGCAAATCAGCAGCGCACCGGTATTTTTCAGCGTGGCCATCGCAATCAGCAATTCCGGCTTCGAGCCTGCTTCCAACCCGAATTGATAGGGTTGGCCAAACCGCACCAAATCTTCTACCAAGTGCCGGTGCTGGTTGCACTTAACCGGGAAGACGCCGCGATAGGCTCCCGGATAGTTGTAGCGGGCGACAGCTTTGGCGAAACAGGCATTCAGGCGCTCAATCCGGTCTTGCAAAATATCGGAAAACCGGATCAGCAGGGGCAGCCCCAGGTTGCGCTGGCGCAGCGATTCAACCAGTTCGTACAAATCCAGGGAACCGCCCCGATCGGCTTTGGGCGAAACAGTAACGTGACCTCTGGCATTAATTGAGAAATAAGGCTCCCCCCAGCCGCGAATCCGATACAGTTCCTCACTTTTCTCTATTGTCCAGGATTTGCGGGTGTCGGCGAGCTGCTCGCGGTGTCCGTTCGCCGGCGGGGCAATTTCCACGCTACCGGGCGATTTGGTTGACAGTTGCTCAAAACCGGCATCAGCGGTGGTTGGTTCCAAACCCATCTAGCAGTAACCTCGCAATGACCTTTAGAGTAGACAGTTTATCGCATCGCCCCTCAGCATAAATGTCGGGGCATGGGGCTTTCCGGGCATGGCGCATGGGGCATGGGGCATGGGGAAAACTCACAGCGCTTTGACTGCGCCCGTGAGAGCCCCTACATGGGCTTAGTCCCGAATCTCCGTCGCGTGAACAGCGGGGAGAGCCAATCCTGGCGTATGATTTTTTGTGTGATTTGATGCAGTTCGAGGAGTTCGGTTTGGAAAGGACATTTTTAGCAATCAAGCCCGATGGCGTCCAGCGCGGGTTAGTCGGCGAGATTATCCGCCGTTTTGAAGCCAAAGGCTTTACCCTAGTGGGCTTAAAGCTGATGAAAGTCAGCCGGGAGCTGGCCGAGCAGCACTACGACGTCCACCGTGAGAAAACGTTTTTTCCCGGACTGGTTGATTTCATCACCTCTGGGCCACTGGTAGCGATGGTGTGGGAAGGAGAAGGCGTCGTCGCTTCCGCCAGAAAAATCATCGGTGCCACCAATCCCCTCACCTCCGAACCGGGCACCATTCGAGGAGACTACGGGATTAGTATTGGCCGCAACATTATACATGGCTCTGACGCCGTAGAAACCGCAAACCGGGAAATCAGCCTCTGGTTCAAAGAAGAGGAATTAGTCGGCTGGCAACCCTCCCTGACGGGCTGGATTTACGAGTAAAGCGAAGCGGTCACTGGCCAGTGACCGCTTCCCTCACATTCGCTTGTATCTCTGTCACTCTCAGCGGCCCCCCAAACATACAAAAACGATTCCAGCGGAATCGAGGCGGATGTCGCCCGCTCGTGCTGAGCGTCAAAGCTTGTCTTCTGTAATGTCTTCAGCCTCACCGGCAGCGGACGGGCTGTCCGTCTTCCGTTTGGAAAATCCCCAAACAAACAGCAGGGCGATCGCCGAAATCATCACCCACTCCGGCAGCAGCGATTCCAAATTGACAACCCTGAGGAGAAGCCGCAATCCCACCAAGGCAACCGTGATGTAGCCGGCATCTTCCAGATAGAGGTATTCATCCAGCCAGCGGATGAACAGCTCAGCCATAAACCGCAGGGTAATAATCCCCAGGGTAGCGCCGGTGAGGACGAGCCAGGTTTTGTCAGAAACGGCGATGGCGGTGGTGACGCTATCCAGGGAAAAGGCCAGATCCGTGAGAGCGATCGTGGGGATAGCTTGCCAGACGGAGGAAAATCTCGGACCGTGGTGTTCCCCCTCCTTCCCCTCCTCCGAGGTAAAGTGCTCGAACGCCAGCCACAGCAGGTAAAGCGCACCCAGCAT
>JALOOK010000114.1 GCA_025454445.1 Oscillatoria sp. Prado101
AGGTCTGTTTCAGATTGATTAACCGGATTATACATAATTTTTTGTTATACAGCTCTCACGCAGGTTCCAACGCAACAATTGAAATTTCGTGATTTACGGTTAATCACTTTTAATCACCCTTTCAGGGGGTGCCGGTTTAACTGACACAGGTTTTCCCTGAAGTCCCGGATTATGGCTGAATTCGCTTTTTGCACCGGCACGCCCCCGCCCCACGCCCCATATATTCCCCCATTCCCCAAAACCCCCTGGAGGTATGTTTAGATTAATTAACCGGATTTTACATGGGTTTTCGTTCGGCAGCTCTCACCCAGTGTACCAAGCAACAATTGAAATTAAGTGATTTACGGTTAATTACTTTCAATCACACCTTCTGGGAGTGCCGGTGCAACTGACACAGGTTTTACCTGAAATCCCGCCCTATGGCTGAGGCACCTTGTTTTGTGGGAGCAAAGGGTGAGAGGAGATTCGATCAGCAATTAAGCAAATGTGCTATTAGGGCTAGGAGTCAGGCTTTTGCAGCTTCTCTAACTCAGCCCGCAGCGCCGCAATTTGCGCCGTCAGTTCCCGCAAATCCTTTTGGTCTTCGGGATCGGTAACGGGGCTGGCACTGGTGTTAACAGTAGTGCCGGCTGTCGAAGTCGTGTCGCCCGCAGCAGGCTGGCCTTGCTGGCTCAGGAGGGTATCGACAAAATTGCGGGCTTCCCGCTCAGTCAGCGCTCCTTTCTCAGCCCACTCCTCGGTCAGCCCGCCAAAATCTGACTGCATTTTAGAGAAAGTCTCCTCCCGTTTCTGGGAGTCTTGCAGGCTCTCGATCAAGGCAGAGGTTGCGCCCAAGGTGACGCGAAATCCTTTTTGCAAGAATTCAGTTACGGTGTTGGGGTTCATCGTCAAATTGCCTAAACTTTATGCAGTAGCAAGGGTTGGGTGAGAGTTGAGCCCGTATT
Source organism: Oscillatoria sp. Prado101 (assembly GCA_025454445.1). Taxonomy (GTDB): domain Bacteria; phylum Cyanobacteriota; class Cyanobacteriia; order Cyanobacteriales; family Oscillatoriaceae; genus Oscillatoria. The sequence continues at coordinate 945 of JALOOK010000114.1, forward strand.
GACAGCCGCTCAACGCCTCCATCCTACTGCACTTTGCCCGGTGCGGGCCAGTAGAGAAAACCCGTCACCCCGCCAAAGCAGGTGGCAAGCCCAACCATAGCCTCACCACTAGGGATTGTAGGGGGGCGCAAGCAACATGCCGGTGCCAGAACACACGCTGTTAGCCCACTTGCTCGAGATACTGGTTCAGATCCTCGATGGCGCGGGTGAGCTCGGCTTCCGTGGTCAAGCGGATGCGCTCGTCGCGGACGGTAATCAGCACTTTGGCGGCAAAAGGACTTGGCCAAATGTTGGGATTGCATTCCATCTCGAAGAACACCTCGCCGGTGTAGCGATATTCCATCGATTTCTGGCGAGTGGCTTTGCCTGCTCCCCCGGCGCTCGCCTTGGCAGCCACAGCCTTTAGGCTTTCCATCAGTTCTGCAATCTGAGCCTGCAAAGAACGCGCCGCCTGGGGGGTGAAGCTAAAGGAGACGGAACCCTCAACGAGATTCAGTGTGAGTTGTGACATGGGCAATTAATCTTAACATTCAATCTTAATGCTAAAAGATGCTGTCACCCCTAGGAAAGAGCCCCCCAGCAAATCCCAACGACTGCCGGTCGCAATTGAAGACTTGTCTCAATTACAGGCAGTTTTTAGTGGGAATTTAAATCCTGAAACCCTTACAGCGCAAGAGATTCAAAGATTTTTGCCCAGATTTGAACCTACACTGGAGGCATGGAAGGGAAATCAGGAGGATTCTATGCCAGAAGATAACCGCGCCGAAGTTCGCAAGGTTTTGCTGATCACTCTGCTGCTGAATCTGCTGGTGATGGGCATCAAAGCGGTTGTGGGGTATTTGACCGGCTCGTTGAGCTTGCTCGCCGACGCCCTGCACAGCGTCACCGACAGCTCCAACAACGTTCTGGGACTGTTTATCAACAATCTGGCTTCGCCAAAACCAGACCGCAAGCATCCCTACGGACACATGAAGTATGACGCAATCGGAGCTATGGCCATTGCTGCTTTCTTAGGCATCGCCTGCTTTGAAATTCTGCGCGGCGCAGTAGACCGGATTCTCAGCGGCGGTAAGCCGGTCACCATCTCCCCCGCAGAACTGTGGTTGCTGCTGGTTGTCCTCGGCATTAATATTTTCGTTACCTATTACGAGCGCAATGTGGGACAGCGCATCGGCAGCAGCTTTCTGGTTGCCGACGCCCAACATACCATGAGCGATGTCTGGGTGACTATTTTGGTGATTGCCGGTTTAATTGGCATCTGGCAAGGGGAGGTTTTCAAAATCCCCCAACTCCAGTGGCTGGATATTGTGCTGGCTTTTCCCGTAGCTCTCCTAGTGTTTCGCAGCGGCTGGGAGATTTTGAAAGAGAATCTGCCCTGGCTGGTGGATGCAATGGCCATTGCCCCGGAAGCCATTCACGCTATTGCTATGCAAGTCCCTGGGGTGATCAACTGTCACGAGATTGCTTCCCGGGGCGTCGTCGGGCGTCAGGTGTTTATTGAAATGCACTTGATTGTGGGGGCAAAGGATGTGGAAACCGCCCACCACATTACCGAGGAGGTGGAAGCTCGTCTGCAAGAACGCTACCAGCCTGTGCGGGTTGTGATTCACGTTGAGCCGCCGGCGTACAAGTCTGAATCCATTAGCTACTAATTGGTAGGTGCTCTCCCCCCCCCAGCGGAACGCACCCTCCTTGCTCAATGCTTTCCCCAGGGGGGAACGCACCCTACTTGCTGAGAAACCCGGTTTTTTTGGAAAAAAACCCAGTTGCAGGATATTCGGTTTTTTTTGTGCCTGCCGGCTGAAATCCCCAGCACCCCGCTTGAAATTGCCGTGAGGGCTAGCCAAAGTTTTCCACAGAGGAGCCGGGTTTTCCACAGATTTTTGCCAGTTATCCACAAAAATTAAGAGAATGGTTAAGAGCCGGTTGCGCAACCATTAATAGTTTCTTAAGCTCTCAGGCAGGCACCGGCACCCCTCGGGCAAGTCATCTCAAGTTCGGTTGATTACTTTCCATAAACTTTCATGAAGAGTCAGGGGAGAGGCTAAGCGCGGTTCTCAGTTGGATGAGGTGCGCCCCAGAAACCCGGTTTCTTTAAGAGACCGGGTTTCTCAGTACCTCACTAATATGAGAGACGCGATAAATCAATTGCAAGCAGTTAACCGAACACGAGATCATAGGCAATTGTGCGCAGGGGCGCGGTTGCTGTGGCGGGGGAGAGAGAAAGGAATGCCCGGGAGCGCAGCTTGATATATAGCACTAGCCACTTAGGGCACGGACGTAGGACAGGCGTCTCGCCTGTCCCTGTACCTACTGGCAAGTGAGATGCCTTGTCCATTACTGAGCTGTCTATTGCTATAAAAAAGAAAAAGGAAAAAGTAACTATTGTTACATTTTTCTTTTTCGCTATAGCTTGCCTGAACCTATTCCCACTCAATAGTTCCAGGTGGCTTGGAGGTGACGTCATAGACGACGCGGTTCACCCCCGCAACTTCGTTGACAATCCGGTTAGAGATAGTTTCCAGCAAGTCGTAAGGCACGCGAGCCCAGTCAGCGGTCATGCCATCTTCGCTCTTGACAAAGCGCAAGACAATCGGGTAAGCGTAAGTGCGCTGGTCGCCCATGACGCCCACACTGCGTACAGGAAGCAGCACGGCAAAAGCTTGCCACAATTCGCTGTACATGCCCTGCCGGTTAATCTCCTGGCGGACAATATAGTCCGCATCGCGCAAGATATTTAACTTTTCTGCCGTCACCTCACCCAGAATCCGAATCGCCAGTCCCGGACCTGGGAAAGGATGGCGCTGGACAATTTCTTCTGGCAAGCCAAGCGAGCGACCGACTTTGCGCACTTCATCCTTAAACAGTTTGCGCAGCGGTTCGACAAGCTTGAAGCGCAAATCTTTTGGCAAACCGCCCACATTGTGGTGGCTCTTGATTTTCACCGCCACCCGCTCGCCGGTTTTGGGGTCAATATTGGTGTCAGCGGATTCGATCACGTCGGGATAGAGAGTACCTTGCGCCAAGTAATCAAACGGGCCGAGGCGCTTGGACTCTTCCTCAAACACCCGGATGAATTCATGGCCAATCCGCCGCCGCTTTTCTTCTGGATCTGTGACACCGGCGATTTTTTCCAGGAAGCGCTCGCGGGCGTGAATGTACTGCACCGGGATGTGAAATTGCTCGCTGAACAGCTTCACCAACCGCTCGGGCTCTCCCTTGCGCATAAAGCCCTGATCGATAAACATGCAAGTCAGCTGATCGCCAATCGCCTTGTGCAGCAAAAATGCCAGCGTTGAGGAGTCCACGCCGCCAGAGAGCGCCAGCAGCACCCGCTTGTCGCCCACCTTCGCCCGGATTTCGCGAATCGATTCTTCCACAAAGGCGGCGGTTGTCCAAGTGGGCTGGCACTCGCAGATGTGGTAAACAAAATTGCGGATCAGGGCCAGTCCGCCAGCGGAGTGCACCACCTCTGGATGGAACTGGACCCCGTACAGCTTTTTCTCGTGGTGCGCGATCGCGGCGCTCTCCGTGTTTTCTGTGTGCGCCAGCACCTCAAACCCTTCTGGCAGCACCGTGCAAGAATCCCCGTGGCTCATCCACATCGTGCTGCCATCTTCGACATTGGTGAGCAAATCCGTCGGATCGTCAATCAGCAGCGACGCCTTGCCGTACTCAGCGCGTTTGGCCCGCTCCACTGTACCCCCGAGCTGTTTGACCATCAGCTGCATACCGTAGCAGACGCCCAGCACCGGCACCCCCATCTGCCAGATTTCCGGATCGCAGGCGGGCGCACCGGCGTCGTACACAGAATTGGGTCCGCCAGAGAGAATAATTCCTTTGGGGTTAAGCTGCCTGAGCTGTTCGGCTTTAGTTCGATAGGAGATAACTTCCGAATAAACCTGTGTTTCCCGAATTCGGCGAGCAATCAGCTCCGAATACTGGGAGCCGAAGTCGAGAATCAGGATTATCTGGCGATCTAAAGACTCGCCCGATGGCGTATCGGGGAGCGATGAGGTTTGAGGCGCTTGTTCAATTTGTACAGTCACGACCGGTATCCTAGTGCAGTGCTTGCTGCGATCGACGTCTTTCGGCTGCTCAACCCTTTCGGCTGCTCAACGCCTTTCGGCATCACACGTTTTGATCAATATTCCTGTGAGTATATCACATTAACACATCTAGGGCAGCTGTGAGCAAAAAAAAGAATTGGCCGGTGAGATGCTTGCAAATAACTTAGGTGCCCTCACCGGCACGAGAGCGCAGGGGCGGGTTGACACACATCGCTGGCTTGCCACAGATATAGCAATGGACAGCTCAGTAATGGACATGGGCATTGGGGATTGGGCAGGCTTGATGCCTGTCGGAGCGGCGTATGGCTTTCCCGGCAGTTAAGCTGTTAGGCTAATAATCCTGCTTGGGAGCCCTTTGGAGGCAGAGCCTCCCCGACGGCGTTCCCAGCCTCTGCCTGGGAACGAGGGGTGGCAAAGCGGGGTATAGCAAACGACAGTTAAAATAGCGGACTGGCAGCGGGGGAGCGCACCTCGGGCAGCAAACCGGCAACGGCGTCGCTGGTGACGATGATTTTGCGCCGGCGGTCAAATAAGACTGAGCCAACGGTGACGCTGGTGCCGGTGTGGGTGTGTATGTAATCCCGGGCTCGCAGGTCAATTTTTTCGGCGATCGCACCGTAGACCTGGCTCACCCAGTTGCTGCCGGTGGCCTCATCGAGCTCCCGCAGCAGGTTGAGGGCTTCGTCAGCTGTGGGACAGGCAAAAATTCGCTGCAGCGCCGGCATGGGCACGCCCTGGGAGCAAGCGTGAGCGGTGAGAATTTCCAGGCGTGCGTCTGCGAGGTGGTGGTGGGTGTGAAAAATCCCACCGGCCAGTTTCAGCAGTTTACCGTGGTAGCCAAACAGCAAAATCGACTTGACGCGCTGCATTCCCGCTTCTACAAGCATCGGTCCGAGCCAGTTAGCCGTCTTGACTAGCTGGTCGGGATGAACTCCCATTTTCTGGGCCAAGTCTAAGCCATTTTCCCCGATGCAGAACACCAAACAGTCAAACTGGCCAGCCTTTTTTCGCACGTCCTCGCAGTAGGCGTCCAGCTGTCCGGGGGCGCTCAGCGGTTCAGAAATGCCGGTGGTGCCCAGCAGCGACAGCCCCTCCACGATGCCGAAAGCTTCATTAGATGTCCGAGTCGCCAGCTGGCGACCGTGCGGCATAATGATGGTAACAGCAATTTTTTCATCCCTGTCGAGCTCGCGCTCCAGGTTCTTACGCAACAGCTGCCCGGCGTAAGCGTAGATCGCCGGCGTCCCACCGGCACCGTGACGCCCAATCCCCTCCCCGCCAAAGATGGCAATCCGCTCGCCTTCTTCTTCTTCCCCTTGCCGGTGCTGATCCCCTTGCCATTCCACCAGCGCCCACACCGGCGTATTGCGGGTCAGGTCGAGGTTATCGCCCGGATCGCTGCGCGTGATGGCTAGTGCGCTGCCGGCCTTCAGACCGGCCACCTCCTCAATCGGAATTTCTACTGTTTCATCTGGGTTGATTAAATCCACCGGCACCGCTGAAATCGGTTCATATCCGTGTTTCAGCCAGCGCAGCGCCGCCACGGCGGCGGCGCAAGCAAACACCGGCAGTGTATATCCAGGGCGGGGTTGAGAGTTTATCATCTTCTACCTTCTGTGAGTGAGTGAGTGCTAACCTAATAACTCTTTTATTGTGAATCTTCAATTTTGTATCTCCTTCAAAACACAAAATTCTTTTAACAATTCGCCAGCTTAGCTGACGCTGGAACAATCACCCCTCAACGCTTTCATACCGGCACGCAGACCGCGCGGCACACTTGACATCCTTCCGCATCCCCTTTTCCGCACTTGAGTTATGGGCGGAACCCACCGGCACCCAATGCCTAGAAGGAACAGTTGCTGCTCCTTGCTTTTTCCGCTCCGCAACCCGCCGCCGGTGCGCATCTGGCAAGGCTTGCCAGATTTTTGGCGTTTTATTGATGCCATTATTCTGGTTTTATTTTCAGGTAAAATTAACTTTTTGCCTGGGATATTCTGTCCTTACTAATCATATATATACACTGGCGTTTTGTGGAATAATTAGTCAGATTATCGTAAAAAGGCACACCGCATTTAATGAAAATTAGGCGCTAATTAAGGGCCCTATGGTTGGGCTAAAGCCCAACTACAAACATTTTTAAGTCAGAGCCTCCTGAGCGGCTTTCCCCAGCTGGAAGAGGGGAAACCCGGTTTCTTAAATCAACCGGGTTCTTGAAACAACCGGCAATCACTACAATTTTAGGAGGGATGCTATTAAGGGCAGCTCGGATTTTTGGGAGCTTTTCAGCAGGTAAAGGAACTGGGCGACTTCCAGATTGTCTGTAGTAATAATCCGCTCATCCTCTTCCGGAGTGACAATCAGATTCGACTGCTTCGCTCCCTTTAGTTTTAAATCCCAGGCAGAAATCCCATAGATTAAACAATTCTCAAGCACAGCCCCCTCCAAGTTTGTCTCGATTAACTGGGCGCTCCTCAGATTTGCCGCCTTGAGGTTTACCCCACTGAGGTTGGCCTTGGTGAGGTTGGCTGAGCTGAGGATTGCCGAACTCAAGTTAGCCTCCTTGAGATTGGCTTCACTCAGATTTACCCCGCTGAGGATCGCCTCTTGCAGGTTGGCTGAGCTGAGTTTAGCCTCGATCAGGTTCGCCCCCATGAGAATGGCCTGGGTGAGGTTGGCCTCACTGAGGTTGGCTGTAATCAGGTTCGCCCCAATCAGGTTGGCTCCAACGAGGTTGGCTCTCCTGAGGTTAGCCCCGATCAGGATTGCCCTGCTGAGGATCGCCCCCGTGAGGTCCGCCCCGCCCAAGTCCGCCCCGTCCAGATCCGCCACCACGAGCATTGCTCTGCTGAGGTCTGCTTGGGTGAGATTCGCTCCGTTGAGAATTGACCTGCTCAAGTCTGCTTGGGTGAGGTCTGGCTGTATCTCAGGATTCTCTTGTCTCCACTGATTCCAAACCTCCACCCCGCGTTCGAGCAGATCCAAATGTTCTTTGTTGGCCATGTCGCTTCTCCCCCCTTAGCCTAGTTGTGACATAAACTCAAGACCTGTGGGTCGCTTGTTTACATTTTTTAATCTGTCCTCCTACTATAGAGATTAACGTATATTTGTTGGGAATTATAGATATAGGAACACTGCTAGCAGCTACAGGCTGCGCCTATTTGGCCGAATCCCAAGGCAGCCGCCCCCACGGAAACCCACCAGCACTGTTCCCCATTGCCTATTTCTGCGGAAAAAAACTTCACAAGTCTATCTTTCCCCTGGCTGATGTCCTGCCTCACAGGGGTGCCTCTATCATTCAAAAAATTCCCCAGATAGCTTGGGATATCCTTCGGCTATGGAGAAAATTATGGATTAGCTTTTCGAGCGATATAACTATGATAATATAGCCTAAAATAGCCTCAATATAATTCCTGGTAAGCGTGAAAATTCAGCCACAATTCAGGGATTTAATCAATTTTACTGAACTGGAAAGACTCTTTCTCTATTGTATAAGACTGTGCGCCTCAAATGACCGACAGCCGGTCGGGTTTGGAGCCTGTAATTTGGCGCTATCTAAAAGCCGGTCGCCCCTCCTGGCGGAATGGCTGGGGCGGGTCAAGTCCGGCATGCCGGTGGTCAAACCAAATTGCCTGATAAACCAGCCCGCACGCCGCTTAGAGAGTGTTTATAAAGAAAACGTGAAGAACGTGAAGGAGCTATAAACTGGGGGCGGCCACTATGCAGCCGCCCCTACAGGCCGCCTGCCATTACATATCAGCTTCCCCAGGAAAAGAAACCCGGTTTACTACCGTCACGGCCCACTCAATTACTTGATAAACAGTCTCTAATTACTAAATTTACACGGCCTGGTAAAATAACAAAACGAAAAAATATTAAACCTTACCATTTTCAATATGCTCACACCAGTGGTGGATATTGCCCCAGACAAACCCGTATCTTTGCCATTGCCTGAAATTACAGAAACGAGCGCAGCTTCCCTTGCGGCGGTTCCTTCTGATTCCCCCCCAACCCCTAATATACCAGTCGCAGCTGAAAAACCAGAGAGACAGGGGGGGATTTCCAAAGCTGAGATTCGCTCCAGCTTGAAAGCCTTAACTCTCGATAGCGTTTTTGCCAGCATTTTCACCTGCGTCACCACCGGCGTGCTGATCAGTAACTTCTTGCTGCAGCTGGGCGCAACTAGCGTGGAAATCGGGCTGGTGTCTTCAATTCCCATGCTGGGGAACTTGCTGCAGCCGGTGGGTGCTATAATCGCAGACAAAACCGCCAGCCGCCTCCGGTACAACCTGCTGACTTTCGGGTTGTCGCGCCTGCTGTGGCTGATTTTAGTGCTGCTGATTGTCTTTGACGCCACCGGCACTGACAATCACCTGCTGCTACAGTGCACCCTGGCCATTATTTTAGCAGCTCAAGTGCTCTTGGCCTTGGGCAGCGCCTCCTACCTCAGCTGGATGGGGGCGCTGGTTCCCCACCGGCTGCGGGGGCGGTATTTTGGCCTTCGCAACTGCGCCAGCACCTTGACAACCCTGCTGTGCGTGTCCCTAATGGGACAAGCAGTTTCTGCCAAAGCCGGTGGCACAACCCACAGCTATGGGGCGGTGCTATTTGTGGGCGTTTTGGCGGGGCTGCTCAGTCTGGCGTGCCAGCTGTTTATGACGGATGTCAACCCGCTCTTGCCGGCGTCGGGCGAGAAAATCGCCACCGAAAGCAAGCCGAGTGGGGTTTCCTCCGGAAAACCACTGCTGGGCATTTTTAAGGATAGCAATTTCCTGATCTTTTTGCTCTATTTTGGCTTGTGGACGTTTGCCGTTAACCTCAGCGCTCCTTTCTTTAATATGTACATGCTTGAGGAATTGGGGCTGGATGTGAGTTCGGTGTCGCTTTATAACAGCTTGAGTGCGGCGGCGAGGCTGCTGGTGCTGCTGGGAG